>JANRLT010000001.1 GCA_033762255.1 Pirellulales bacterium
CTGGGTCGAAACCTGGAAAGGGACCTATGTGCTGTTTTATCACAGCTTGTTTGGGCTAAAGTTTTTGCTGGCTCTGGGCATCTTTTTTATTGCCAGCGCGCTGGCCGGTCGGTCGGCTGGATTACAAAAAATTCGCGACCAGGCCCCATTTTGGCTGAATGTCAATCTTGCGTTAATTCTGGCCGTGGTGGTGATTAGCGGGTTGCTGCGGCAAACCCATATCGGCCCCAGCCCCACCGCCACCCACGAGGTGATTTATCAGGCTCGCGGGGGAACGCCATGAGTCCCCGCCCCTGGAAATTATTCGAGGCCAACCTGGCGCAAGTCCGCGCGGCCGATTATCAGGTGGCCGTCCTTCCCCTGGGCGCCACCGAGCCTCATAACCTGCACCTTCCCTATGGCACCGATGTGCTGGAGGCGGATTTGGTGGGAGAGACCATCTGCGCCGCCGCCCACGCGCAGGGAGCGCGGGTGGTGCTGCTACCCACCATTCCCTATGGGACGGAATCCAACCTGGGGCGGTTTCCTTTGGCGATGAACCTGCGGCCCACGACGCTGTTTCGGGTGATCGGCGACTTGGTGGAAACATTGGCGGGAAGCGGTATTCGCAAAGTGGTGCTCCTGAATAGCCACGGGGGGAATGACCTAAAGGCGCTGTTGCGGGAACTTTACGGCCAAACCCCGGCCCATGTTTTCTTGTGCAACTGGTACACCGTGCTTAAGGATTGCTATGACGAAATTTTTGCCAAGCCCGACGACCACGCGGGGGAGATGGAAACATCCCTCATTTTGCATGTTGCCCCGGAGCTGGTGGCGCGCGACAGCCAGGGGAAATTGGCCGCGGATGCGGGAGCCGTGCAACCGACCCGTTTTGCGGCGGTAAATAACGGCTGGGTGGGAATCACGCGTCCCTGGCATTTATTGACGACTAACAGCGGCGCGGGTGACCCCCACGCCGCCAGCGCGGACAAGGGACGGCAACTGCTGGAACGACTGACCCCGCGGCTGGCGCAATTTTTGGTCGAGCTTTCCGCCGCTCCCCTGGACGAGCGGTTTCCGTTTTAGCTGTAACATGATCGTCGCCAGGCCAGCGTCATTAGCCCTTTTCATCATTCCAACCCAATACATCCTCGTCACACACGTTATCTTTAGAGTGCTTTATGGCAATTGATCCTTATGCGACATGTCCCGGTGGCACCGGAAAAAAAATCAAATTTTGCTGCCAGGACCTGCAAAATGAGCTAGGCAAGCTGGAGCAGCAGATTTCCGGGCAGCAGTTATCCGCCGCGCTGGACGCTACGCGGCATCTGTGCGAAAAGTATCCCCAACGGGCGTGCCTGCTGTCTTACGAATGCCTGCTAGAATTATTAACTCGCGATCATGAGGGTTTTGCCAAAACGGCCGAGCAATTTATAGCCCTGCAGCCGCAAAACCCGGTTGCGCTGGCATATCGGGCAATTTTAGCGGCGCAAACAGGGGATCTGCTGGAGACGCAAAACGCCCTTCAGGACGCCCTGGAAAATAGCGGACCCGAAGTCCACGCCCGCGTCTATACCGCGCTGCAAATCGCCAGCGAAATATTATTGGGGTTTGGACAGGTCATTCCCGCGCGGGCTTACCTGACGCTAATGTCCATCTTGACAAAAGGGCAAGATGAAAACTGCGCCCAGCGCATCATGAGATTAGAGCAAGAGCAGCGAATTTCCGTGCTGCTAAAGGACATGCCGTCGTTTCGTGACGCCCCCCGCGATGCCCCATACCGCCAGGAATTTGACGCCGCCATGCGCAACGCCGGGCGGGGCGCGTGGCGGCTGGCCGCCAAGCAACTGCAAACCCTGGCCAATAAATATGCGGAAGAACCGGCCATCGGGAAAAATCTGGCCATCTTGCATGGTTTTTTGGGAAATTACCCCGAGGCCCGCGCCGCCTGGCGCGCCTATGCCGATCTGGATATTTCCGAAGAGGAAGAAATCGAAGCCGAAGCGATGGCGCAAATTATGATCCGCGACGAGGCCGAGGGCGAAGTCCGGGATCTCTTGGTAACGATTCCCGTCCTGGATTTTGACGGCCTGGAAAGCGGCTTGGCCGGGACCCGTTTGGCCGAAAAACGGCCCTTTGACACACTGCAGTTCACCCAACAAAACCAAGTTCCCCCCCGCGCGGTCTATGCCCTCTTTGACCGTCCCCGGCCGGAAAGTTCCAACCAGATCGCCCGCGAACAAATTCCCATGATCGTGGCCAATGCGTTTCTCTTTGGCAAGGAAACCGATCAACCCGCGCGCTTGGAAATTGAAGTCCTGGAAACCCACAAAGACCAGGTTTTATCGATGCTGCGCAGCGTGGCGGGGGCCAACCTGGGCCACGAGTTAAAAGAAGAACAGACGGGAGCGGCCTCGGCCCTGGAACTGGCGCTCAGTTGGCAGTGGCGGCTGCCGGATAAGACCGGCTGGCGGGAGCGGGTGCGGCTGACAACCGAACAGCGAGAGCATGTCCTTTTGGAGGTCTGGCCCAAGCTCAAGCTGCCGCTGCTCGATAACCTAACGCCCAATGAAGCCGCCGCCGATTGGAACCTGCGGGATCGCCTGCAAGCCGCGATCATGCTGTTAGAAACCACCGATTCTAGCGACGCCGCTCCCGCTACTTTTGCCAAATTGCGACAACATCTGGGCCTGCCGCATCCCCAGCCCATTCCCCCCGCGGAATTTGACTTTACAGGAGAGCGGCTGTTTCGATACTTATACTTGGATGTGGAGCAGCTTTCGCCCGAGCAATTACAGCAGTCGCTGGAACGGACGCTCATCGCGCAATTTATGCCCGCGGCCAAGCGATTAGCCCTTGAAGCCATTCGCCGCCAAAACATCGATCCGCCGGAATTGCAACTCGCCGCTTATCAAGTGATGGTACGCGTCAGCGAAGATTTGGATCAAGCGCTTATCTACATCGATACCGGCCGTAAATTGGCCGAAAAATTCAAATTCAGCACCGCCCCCTGGGACCTGGAAGAATTACGCATACGCTTGGTCCGCCTCGAGGGAGCTGAGGTCGCCCAATTGATCCAGCATCTTAGCGCGGCCCACTCTCAAGAACCGGGCGTGGGGGAGCAAATGTATCAATTGCTGGCAAGCGCGGGGTTAATCGGACCGGATGGCCAATTGGTGGGCCTGCCCCCCCCGACGGGATCATCCTCGGTCATTGTCGGGGCGGATACCGGTCCGGGAGAAGGGAAACTTTGGACCCCCGAGAGCGCCGCCAAAAGCGAAGGCAAGTCCGCGCTCTGGATTCCGGAATAAGGGGGGTGGTGAAATGACTCGGAAAAAGCAGGGCAATTCGCAGACGAGGTAACTCATCTAAGCGGACTTGTGCCGAGCGAGCATGTTGCGTATTTCAGGAAGCAGCACGGCGGGGACCGTGATTACGGTTTGTTGCGCACTTTCTTCCGACGCGACTTCATCGGCGGCAATCCATTGTTCATCCGTACGAGTATCCAACTCGGCAATTAATTGACGCACCCGTTCTTCATTCCAACCCGGTGAAAAATTAGTGTTACTCATTTTCTTCGTTTTTTCATCCTTCTACGGAAAGCTTTAAGTTGCATGGGTGATAATTGATACGCGGTAATGACAAATATGCCGTCACCAATTTCATCAGGTACATAAATTATACGCAAATATCTACCCGCCGCAGTTTGGCTCAAAGCTTGTCGTGTGCCATTAGCACAAGCTTCGTCTTCTCCTGGCGATTTGAGAATTCCAATAACTTCATCCTCGAAGACATTATGCTCGTAGATATATGGTAAGTCTGTCTCTGGATTGTAGTAGAATCTTATGTTCATATTATTACGCTAATTCATGAGGTAAGTCAAACTATTTTAATTACTACACCCCCTGTGCTGGCCGGTCCACAATGCCAAATTCCGCGGCGCGGGGGGCGGGGTCGGGCAGGTCCACCGGCTGGCCGTCGGCCACGGTCACGGTAAATCCCAGTTCGCGGATCATCCGATAATCCTCGGCGGCGGCTTGCCCTTTGGTCGTCAGATAATCGCCAATAAAGATCGAATTCGCCACGTGCAGGCCCAGTGGTTGCAACGCCCCCAGGTGCTGCTCCCGCCCGCCGGCAATCCGCAACTCACTGGCGGGATTCACAAACCGCATCATGCACAGCGCCCGCAGGCAGTCGCGCGGAGTCAGTTCGTCCTTGTGCCCGATGGGGGCCCCTTCGATATTGATCAAAAAATTCAGCGGGATCGATTCGGCCCGTAACTCCCGCAGCTCCAGGGCCATTTGCACCCGGTCGACTAGGGTCTCCCCCATGCCGATGATCCCGCCGGAGCAAATTTGCAGGCCCGCGTTGCGGACATTTCGCAACGTCTCCAGCCGGTCGGCATGGGTGTGCGTTGAGCATATCTCCGGGTAAAACCGGGCGCTGGTGTTGAGATTATGGTTGACCTTGTCCACGCCGCATTCCTTGAGAAGGCGGGCCTGGTCGGCGTCCAGCAGGCCCAGGCAGGCGCATATATTGAGGCCGAATTGCTGTTTGATTTGCGGGACCAGGTCGGTGACCAGGCGCAATTCACGGTCGGTCGGGGCGCGGCCGCTAATGACAATGCAATAGGTTTTGGCCCGCTGTTCGGCGGCGCGGCGAGCTCCTTCCAACAGGCGGGGGGCGCTGAGGAAGTTGTACGTGGGAATTTCGGCGTCACTCTCTTTTGATTGCGAGCAATAACCGCAATCCTCGGCGCACAAGCCGCTTTTGGCATTCATCAAGAAATACAGTTGCACCGTCTGGCCAAAATACCGCCGCCGCAACCGCGCCGCAGCCGCCACTAGATCCAAGAGATCATCATCGGCGGACTGGAGGATCGCCAGGGCTTCGTCGCCGGTGGCGGATTCTCCGGCCAAGACCCGCGCGGCCAAATCGTGCCAGCGGGAAGATGTTTCTGGAACAGTGGGTGATTCTAAAAGCATGGGCGTTGCGTCCGCTAAAATTCAGTGCAAAAGTTTCCCCAAAGAGGGGACAATCGCCCGAATTTTAACGCAAAACCAACACGCCGGGGAGAGGGACACCCCTATTCAGCCAAAACCGCCGGAAAAGTCCTGGTTTTGCCAAATATGTGTCCAGTGCCAGCATTTTAGCCGGCCAAGCTTACTGGCCCATGATCATCGCAATGATCGCCGTGGGGATGATGCAAATGGCCATCGACCAGATAATCCACATGGTCGCCGTGGGGGACGGCCTCGTGCCCACAACCGGGACCGTGAACATGGTCCGTGGCGTGCGCCCCGCAGTTATGCTGGGGGGTGCAGGCGGCGGGATTGGCCGCGGAGACGCCGATCACATGCTCGTCCACATGGTCGCCGTGGGGGTGGTGCAAATGCCCGTCGTGCAGATAATCGGTGTGGCCGTCATGCTGGAGGGCGGTATGCCCACAATCCGGCCCATGCTGATGCGGGTGGTCGGCGTGGACATTGCAACTGGCTTGTGTTTGAGATTGGGTTGCGGACATGGAAAATGCTCCGGAGGAGTGTCTCATGAATAGAGGCATATAAAGGAATAATCTATTTTACGTTGAAACGTGAATTTTGGCAAATTTGTGGGTGTGGTATGTTACGGGGTAGGTGGCATTACGACTGTATTAATTCAATTCGATGACCGTCCGGGTCTGCGACGACCGCTCGGCGTCCCCATTCGGAATCACTCGCTTGTGTCACGATTGCAGCAGGATTATCACTTAAAGCGGCCAAAGCCGCATCTAACGAAGGAACACGAAATCCGATGCGAATGCCCGTCGTGGATTTGCCATCAGATGCGACGGGATAAAGCTCAAAAACTTCACCACCCGGCAACTGAGCGGCATAATGTGTAGGGCCGTTACCATGTCTGTGCTGTGAGAACCGCAAACCGAGATGTGAATAAAACGCCGCCGCTCGTGCTATGTCTGTGGACCTCAGAACAACAAGATTCAAGGATATTTGATTCATAGTTTTTGATGATACATTAGCGAAACGGTTAGCCAGACAAGAACCAACCAACGTTGTTACCACAATCCACATTGCCCACAGGTCCGGTTGACTGCACTATTATCCCTTCATTGCCCCGGCGATGAATTTGACAACCGGGGCTTCTAGTAATTGGTGATATGGGACATCTACTGCAAACCATTCAGAATAGGTTCCCAAATCAACTTGATTGTATGCTAGCACAAAGTGGAATCCAACAGTCGTATTGGGTGCAACATATGGAATTGCTATTCTTAATCCATGACGTAGATATTCAATTGGATAGTTATCTCCTTCTATTTTGAGCCATGGCATTCGGTTTTTTAGAGCTTCGCCATCTTCGGTACCGATCATCAAAAGTCCGTCGCCGATTGACCATGATTGAGCATCGAGAGATTCACCAGAATTAGGGCCGCCTTTTGTTACACATTGAGTAAGTGTCAATTCGAACGAAAAAGCGTGAATTGGGAATGGTACGCAGAAGGAGTCTCGGTAAGCGGCAACTAGGTCAACAGCCATACCAGCGGGGGGATTCGGCGTAAATGCGACTTGTTGCACAACGAGGGCATTGTCCAGAAATGGGGAAGAAACACACGACATTGCGATGTCACCAAACGGAAAGGTTTCTGTGACGGGGAATGTCATAGGATTAGCGTGTAAATTAATTGAAATAGTGTACTGACATGAGGTGCATGGATTTAATAACCTATCAAACCATCGGCCTAGTTGCACACATTTTTAATAATGTAATGTACCATCCGACGTCAGGCCGGTATCGCTGCGATGCATGGATAGGGGGCATGGTTACTCTGTCTCATCGTCTAGGTCCGCTGGTCGTTGCCGTCGTGTCCATGCACCGCCAACACGCTCTCGAACAGCCCGCCATCCAGGGGGAAGGTCCGCAACTTCGAGAACTGTCGGATCGAGATGAACTATCTCTTCCAGACACACAACCTTGCCGTCGGCATAGGATGCGTCGGAAATCCCTATAAACTGCCAGCCATGATCGTCGGCATCATGGCTTACCAAAAGAATCGGCTCTGTCCCATCCAAAACCTGCCGCATCGTAAGCGTGGCGCAGTTTCGAGGCTGGTCAAATGGCCAAGAGTCTGTGGGATTTTTGTTCATGAAATGCGAATTCTCCGAATGACCCAAACTCCGGGACCAGACCCGTGAGAAGCAAGGATTACAATAGTGACGCGTTGGCCGTGTTCGTTGCAGTGTATGGCTAGGTGTTATTCGTGTCCTCATGAACTCTCTGCCCGATGCGAACACTGATGGTACGCCACTCCTCGCCGTGAAATGCAAGTCTGCCGTGATCTATCCATGCTTCTCGCCACAAAGAATAAATGAGCTGTCGCAAATCTTCGCGAGCGTCGTTGTAGCCAAACTGAATGCCACACGATGGGCATATCTCCTGTGAACCCCGGCCGTCCCGCCACGGCTCGTAATCTAACTCCGTCTGACAAACTGGGCAAGTAGTAGTCATGGCGTATGCAGCGGCCTAACACCAATGTAACCCGGCTAAGGCCAAGAAACTTTGATTTCAAAATCCGCACGATCAGAAGCTCGGGTGCATTGGATTGTTAAGAGCAAAAGGATTATGAGACCCATGTCATGATCCGGAAAATCTCGTCACCATCTCTCGTTCGATACACGAATCCACCCTCACCGCTAAGCGGTCCAGAAACGTCGCTCCATTCTTCCTTTATGATATCGTGAAATCGGTACTCTATTCGATTGTATAGCATCGTGGCTCGACCAATTTCAAAGAGCTTAAGTATAGCAAAACCAGTTCGCCCCCAATGATCGTCGTTCAGTCGCCAATCTAAATGATGGCGGATCGCGTGTCGTAACAAAGCCCTTTGGGCCTCGAGTTCGAGTTTATTCGGATGAGAAGAATCGCCAATGTGTCGGGTGGTTTCAAGTTCTGTGAGAAGGTCTTGTGGATTCATTCGAAACTGCGGGTGTTCTGGAAGCATTGAAGTCACTACGCAAGATACAAATGGCGGTCTCTTGGGAACTACCTGCTTTTTTGTTCCATTTTTACACGGTGCGCAGAATCCTCCAGTACGATCCGCCGTGGATTGCAATATCACGACACCACAGGTTCTGCATGATGTCTTTGGTTCGCTCATCTATTTTTCCTAACGACCGCCAACACCCGGCACGCGCCGCGAAGGATTCCATGATAAATACGGGCCGACCGTGTGCTCTGCGTAGATGGTTTTGCTATGCTGCGTTCTCGTTTACTCAGCGGCAGAAATCATCTTGGGTTTTTTGATCACCGATTTCCGAAGTGTATTCAACAATCTCCAAAGCACGTTTTGGTATGGTAACGCCATACTTTCCGATTAGCCATTCTTGAAATTTTGCGTTTGGGGGAACGTAAAATTCATTCCCATTTTCTGGGGAGTTAGGTGGATACTCATATTCTGCGTTCCAGCAGATTTCATCATAGCCTATCGCAAGCAATCGAAGGAAATCAAGTGCGTTGTTTGCCAGGACATAACACAAGACAGAGCCTGATCCAGAGCCCATGTGTATGATGCGTTGCACACTATTGTCGTCGATCCAGAATGCGGCTACTGAACCTTCAGCTCCAGTTTGTGCAAAAACGCAAAGTCGATTGACGACTTCAGGGCGGTTATGGCCAAACCAATAGTGAACGTAGGCGTTTCCGGAAGCGCCGTATTCAATGTTCTTTCCACCAGGACGCTCGGTATCAGTCCAGCCAGCCTTGAGTTCGACCTCAGGGTAGAGAAAGCCGATCCGCCCGCCATCGTTGTCAACAAACATTCGATTCGTTTCGATCCATTCAAACAGCGCGCTTTGCTCAGTGGGCATCGACATGCCCGCGAGTAGTTTGGCTTTAAGTTGAGATCGGAGTAACGACATTTTTTAGCCGCATAGTAATACGTTATCCAATCAACCAAAAAAGCTATATCGCTGGATACATTTACCATAATAAATCTTGTCATACATTGCAACGTTTTTTCTGGGTAGTGATTAACCCAGGGGATAAGTTCACGCCCAACCGTAATTTGCAGGAATAGTGAATGGTATCTCCCATGCAAACCGGATACCGCCGGTTGGCGCAATCTGCCAGTTTCGTGTGACGATCACGCCGGGAAAAATCAGTACAAATCTCGCGGAATCCCGCTCATCTGTGTGCTATGTATCTCTCTGCTCCGCGCTCCGCTGCGCGACTAAACCTCCCGCCTCCGGACCGCCGATGCCATCAGCGGCTTTGTGCGCGGCGGGGCTAATCAAAGGCCAAACGCCAGTTCGGCGAGTAAAACTAGCCGCTACGGGTTGAGTTTCCATGGTGCGCTGCGCGAACCTGGGCTAGCGGATGCAACCGCTTCACGGTAGAAAGAGAAAAGGGCAGCGTGTGTGAATGGCTTTCCGGTGGTATCGCTGCGCTCAAACACCGGCTAAGGGCTGTCAACCCTGCGGGATGGTAGTTACCGTAAACAAAAACCCGCGCTCCGCTGCGCGTCGCGACTAAACAAAGTATTTGCGACTCCCGCCTCCGGACCGCCGATGCCATCGGCGGCTTTGTGCGCGTTGCGGTTAACCAAACTCCACTCCTCCATTACTCCAAACTCCATTATCTTCTCCCCAGTCCCTTGCTAACGCGTCGGGCTAAGTGCGTCGGGCTAAACGGTCTGGTAATCAAATCCCAAACTGCCTTAGCACCAGTTCGTACACGTCGGTATCCATCATCGGGGGGCCTTCCAGCACGCCCGGTTGACTGGTGAGGATTATTCCCCGTTGACCTTCGGTCCGGGCCGGCGCGCCGTGCGAACCCTTGATCAGCGTGGCGTCCAGCGGGATACTCTTGGTCGCCGGATCAAAGCACAGTTCCACCGGGTCGTACCCCGGCTTGCGATGAATGTCCACCGTGCGGGCAAAACTGGGCGCTTGGGCGTCATCGTGCCACCAGTAATACGCCTGCCAACTGTTGGGCGTACTAATCAGAATCGCCTCCCCCGCGCGGGGGTGGTCCAGGTCGTATTTTTCCCGTTCGGCCCCGATCAGCACCTCGTCGATTCCCGCAGTTCCGGTAAAGAGCTCGCGGACGCGTTCGAGCACGGCGGGATCGGCATTTTGCACAAAAACGTGGGAAAACTGGTGATCGACCATCGCCCAGGCCGCGCTGGCGGCCAGGTCCAGTTCTTCGCCAATGCCATCCGCCGCGGGGCGGACATTTAATAGTCCCGCGTTCCGCAGCACGCGGTTGGGATACGTCACATGGTTGACCGGCGAAATCACATATTCACTGGCAATGATGTACAGCGGCGGCAGGCGGTCCTGGTCGGGAATATTTTCGTACGCGCGATCCAGACCCTGCGTGAGCTGCGACAGGACCACATCCAAATCGACGCAGGCGCGGTGCGCCTCGGGACTGTCGGGGCCGAACTTTTGGGCGGCGTAGTCCAGGTGGGGAAGGTAGATATAAAAAAAGTGGGGCGTGTCGCGCTGGGCGGCCCAGATGGCGGAATCGACAATCCACGAGGTCGATTTGATATTGGCCAGCGGTCCCCAAAAATGGTGCAGGGGAAAATGCCCGATCGCGTCGCGCAGCTCGCCATACAGCGATTGCGGTTTGGTGTAGCACCAGAGCGATTCGCTGCCATCGGGATTATGGATTGGGGCGGGGGTGCAAACCAGCGCCGCCTCCGCCCCTTTGCTCAGCAAAGGAAACCAGACCGCGCTGGTGAGGCTGTCATCATGCTGGCTGAGGATATCCCAGATTTGCGGCTGCTCGATCACGTCGTTCCAAGCGGTCCACAGTTCCGGGTGCTGTTTCTCGCGCCAGTAAAAGCCGTTTCCCACCACGCCATGCTTGCGCGGCGGCTGGCCGGTCGTCATGTTCACCTGCACCGCGCAGGTGACGCAGGGAAAACTGGGAACCAGCGTGGTCCGGTCCCCATGGCTGGTGAGCCGCGACAAATGTGGCATCCGCGCGAGATCGCTTTCACGCAGGCCGGGAATGGATAAGAGGATGACAGTGTCGGGCATGGCGTTGCAATTAAGAATGAAGAATTAAAAATGAAGAATGAAATAAACAGTTTACGGATTTTACACAATTCTTAATTGTTAATTTTTAATTCGTAATTAATTGCCGTATCCCAAATTCGGGGCGAGCCATTTTTCCACGTCGGCCACGGTCATGCCCTTGCGCGCGGCGTAGCTTTCCACCTGGTCCCGGGTGATCCGGTCCACGGTAAAATAGCGGCTGTCCGGATGTCCAAAGTACAACCCGCTGACACTGGCGGCGGGCCACATGGCGTACGATTCGGTCAATTTCATGCCGTTCGCCTGTTCCGCGCCCAAGATGTCAAAAATGGTTCGCTTTTCGGTGTGGTCGGGACAGGCGGGGTAGCCTGGCGCGGGGCGGATGCCGCGGTATTTTTCGGCAATGAGGTCGTCATTGGTCAATTGTTCCTCGCGGCCGGAACCCCAATCGCGCCGCGCGACGGCGTGCAGATATTCGGCGAACGCCTCGGCCAGGCGGTCGGCCAGGGCCTTGGCCATGATCGAGTTATAATCGTCATGCTCGGCGTCAAAGCGGCGGGCCAGTTCATCGCAACCCAGACCCGCGGTGACGGCAAACGCCCCCAGATAATCGCGGCGTCCGCTAGCGCGGGGAGCGATAAAATCAGCCAGGGCGTAAAATGTCTCTTGGCCCTTGCGCTCCCACTGTTGGCGGAGCGTGTGCAAGCGGGTTAATTCCCGTTCGCGGCTCTCATCGGTAAAGAGCACAATATCGTCCCCATCGCTGGCCGCCGGCCAAAAGCCGTACACGCCTTTGGCGGTCAGCAACTTGTGCGTCACGATCCGGTCCAGCAAACCCCGCGCGTCGTCATACAGCTTTTTGGCCTCCTCGCCGACCACCGGGTCGTTCAAGATCGCCGGGTACTTTCCTTTAAGCTCCCAGGTCATAAAAAATGGCGACCAGTCAATGTAGGGAATCAGCTCCGCCAACTCCGGCGCGACTTCCCGGCGACCCAAAAACGCCGGAGTATCGATCCGCGTCGTCGGCCAGTCGCACGTGTACCGTCCCGCGCACGCCTGCGCGTACGGGACCAGGCTAACAGTTTGCCGCTGGTGATAGCTGGCCGCCAACTGCGCCTGTTCCGCCCGGTTACGCTCGTCATAGGCGGATCGTAATTGCGGATTGAGCAGGTTTTCGACCACCTGGGCGGAACGACTGGCATCTAGTACATGGACCGTGCTGGCGGTGTATTGCGGGGCAATTTTTACCGCGGTGTGCTTGGCGCTGGTCGTGGCCCCGCCAATCAGCAGCGGCACGGAAAATCCCTGTCGCTGCATCTCCTTGGCCACATGGACCATTTCATCGAGGCTCGGCGTGATAAGTCCGCTTAGGCCGATGATATTGGCCCCACATTCGCTGGCGGTGGACAGGATTTTTTCGCACGGCACCATCACGCCCAGATCGACAACTTCGTAGTTATTGCAGGCCAGGACGACGCCGACGATATTTTTGCCGATATCATGGACATCCCCCTTGACCGTGGCCAAGAGGATTTTTCCGCGGGATTGGCCGGTGGTGCCGGCGGCGGCCTTTTCGGCTTCCATAAAGGGGAGCAGGTAGGCGACTGCTTTTTTCATGACGCGGGCGGATTTGACGACCTGCGGCAGGAACATTTTTCCCTCGCCAAAGAGGTCCCCCACGACCTGCATCCCGCGCATGAGCGGCCCTTCGATAATCGCCAGGCAACCGGGATAGTGGCCCCGGGCCTCCTCGACATCGGTTTCGATGTAATCGACGATCCCCTTGACCAGGGCGTGAGTCAACCGCGCTTCGAGTGGTTCATCCCGCCAGGTGCTGGCAGCGGGATCGGCGGTTTTTCCCTGGGCTTTGACCGTTTCGGCGTATTCGACCAGACGCTCGGTGGCGTCGGGCCGACGGTCAAACAGCACGTCCTCCACCCGCGCGCGTAGTTCGGCGGGGATTTCCTCGTACACGGCTAGTTGACCGGCGTTGACAATGCCCATGTCCATACCGGCGCGGATGGCATGATACAAAAAGGCCGAGTGCATGGCCTCGCGAACGACGTCATTGCCCCGAAAAGAGAAAGAGATATTGCTAACGCCGCCAGAGATCCTTGCGCCGGGGCAGAGTTCCTTAATCTGGCGGGTCGCTTCGATAAAGTTGATCGCGTAGCGGTTATGCTCCTCGATGCCGGTCGCGACGGTCAGGATATTTGGGTCAAAGATAATGTCCGTGGGGGGAAAGCCGACCTGTTCGGTTAGGAGCTTATACGCCCGCTGGCAAATGCGCACTTTATCTTCGATCGTCACCGCCTGGCCTTCTTCATCAAAGGCCATCACGACCACCGCCGCGCCGTAGCCGCGCACCGTGCGCGCCTGGGCGAGAAATTCCGCCTCTCCCCCCTTGAGACTGATCGAGTTGACGATCCCCTTTCCTTGCAGGCATTTTAGGCCCGCGGTCAGTACGCTCCATTTGGAGCTATCGACCATGATGGGGACGCGGGCGACTTCGGGCTCGGCGGCAATCAAGTTAAGAAAGCGGGTCATCGCCGCTTCGCCGTCGAGCATCCCTTCGTCCATGTTGATGTCGATGACATTTGCGCCGTTTTCGACTTGTTCGCGAGCCACGCTGACAGCCGCCTCGTATTGTTCCGTCAGGATCAGTTTGGCAAACTTGCGCGAGCCGGTCACATTGGTTCGTTCGCCAATGAGCAAAAAATTGCTTTCGGGCCGCAGGGTAAGCGGTTCCAGCCCGCTCAAACGCAGGTACGGCTCTGGCGTTGCTGGCTGGCGCGGGGGATGCTGCCGGACCGCCGCGGCAATGGCGGCGATATGTTCGGGCGTGGTGCCGCAGCAGCCGCCGACGATGTTCAGCCAGCCATTCGCGGCAAACTCGCCCAGGGTCGCGGCCATCATCTCTGGCGTTTCGTCAAAGCCGCCAAAGGCGTTGGGCAATCCGGCGTTGGGATAACAACTGACGTACCGGGGCGTGACCTGAGAGAGTTCCTCGAGGTATGGACGAATTTTATCGGGGCCTAAGGCGCAGTTGATTCCCGCGCTGAGCAGTTCATGATTGGAGATCGAGTTCCAAACCGCCTCCACCGTCTGGGCGGAGAGCGTCCGCCCCCCGTCAAAAATCGTAAAGGAGGCCATCACCGGCAGGCGAATCCCCTTGCGCACAAAGGCCTGTTCAATCGCCTGCAAACAGGCCTTAAGCACCAACGTGTCAAACGCTGTTTCCGGCAACAGCAAATCCACCCCCCCCTCGATCAGCACCTCCACCTGTTCGCGGTAATTTTCGACCATTTGATCAAAAGTGACATCGCGATGGGCGGGATCGTTGACGTTTCCCGCAATGGAAAGCTGCTTATTGGTGGGGCCGATGGACCCCGCGACAAACCGTGGCCTCCGGGGATTTTCACGGGTCGCCTCGTCGGCGGCGTCGCGGGCCAGCCGGACCGCCGCCAGGTTTAGCTCGCGGACGAGGGGCTGGAGTTCAAATTCGGCCAGCCCCAGCGCCGACGCGCCAAACGTGTTGGTCTCGATAATATCCGCCCCCGCCGCCAGATAGCCGGCGTGAATGTCGCGGATGGCCGCGGGCTGGGTGAGGACCAAGATATCGATCAGATTTTTGAGGTCTTTTTTAGGATTAGGAAACCGGCTGCCGCGATAGTCGGCTTCTTCAAACTGGCGGGCGTGCACCATGGTGCCCATCGCGCCATCGATGATCAAGATCCGCTCGGGAAGCAACTCGGTGAGGAGGGAACTCCGTTTTTCGGCGGGGGCTGGCGGCATGTAAAAATCACAAATGACGTGTTAGGGAAAACCGCTAGTGGCACTCGATCAATAACTTCCCGATAAAAACCCGCCAAACAACAACCGAATATTCCTGGGGAGTATTTTCATCCGGGGAAGTATGTTTCCGGGCGATCCTAAATAGCAGTTAATATGCCATTATCGCAAGAATCCGGGGGGAGTTCAATCGTGTGCCGATACGACATAACCCGCCGGTTCCTGTTTTTCAGCCGGCGCGAATCCCCTCGGACCGATCCCGCCAGTTCTTAGCTTCCTAGCGGGCGATTCCACAAAGCCAGATGCGCCACGAGTGATATCAACCAGCCAATTGCAAAGATAGTTGATAAATGCAAGAGGATCATGACCCTTAGCGGTCGATTTGGGTTAACTTCGGCCCGAGTGGATAGCTTGGCTTCGGCCAGGGATTCGCGGGCGCATACCAGCCAAAGCAAACTAATCAATAAGCCCAATGCTGAAACCGCGGCCCGGTGCGGATTTGTATCCGCCGTCCCCAAGGCACCGACTAAAAAACTACTAGGAATCAAAAAAATTTCTGTGATTTTAATCAAATCGGGAAGCGCGTTGCCGTTGTCCATGTCGTTTTGAGCCATGACTGTTTAACTTGGGGAAAATTCCAGATCGACGGGGGTAATTTTGCATGATGCGGGGCGGCCCCGCAGGTCGTCAGCCGGAAAGGGGTAAATAGGCTTGGTATTCATTCTTATCAGCCAGGAATATTTTTCACAATCTCGTCCGAAATGATTGCTATATTGGGGTGCTTGGATGAAGATAATGGTATATTCCGTTTTTGTGAAGCGGGCAGACTTGTCTTATTTGCTTGCACTATCTCCGGCATTTTTGCAACCGGAGTCAATGCGCTTTCCCATGGGCCTAACAGTGGATCGCGCGTTGGAGGGAAGGGCTAGCTAGCGGGGGATTTTGCATTTTTTGCCTTGAGGATACGCACACCATGAACTTATTGAGTATTTTGGCAAATCGCATCAAACGAAAATCCTGTACCTTTCCACCCAACCGAAAAGCACCTGCCCGGGACCGCAAACGCCAATCCCTCATTGAAAAGCTGGAGGACCGCTGGGCGTTAGCCACGGTGCCGACAGGCTTTACCGATAGCACGCTGGTCACGGGGCTGACCAGCCCTACCGCGCTGACGATCGCGCCCGATGGGCGGGTCTTTGTGGCGTTCCAAAATGGGACGATCCGCGTCATGCAAAATGACGTCATGTTGGCGACCCCCTTTGCCACCCTGGCGACAGATGGGAGTGGCGAACGGGGCATGCTGGGCCTGACGCTGGATCCGGACTTTGCCACCAATGGCCACATCTATGTCTATTATACGGCCAGCACTCCCGCCAGCCATAACCGGCTAAGCCGGATCACCGCCGTCGGGAACGAAATGCTCCCCGGGAGCGAGCAAATCCTGTTGGACCTGCCAAATCTCTCAACCGTGGGGAATCCCATTTGGCACATGGGGGGGGCGGTCCACTACAACCCCGTGGACGATAAGATTTACATCGCCGTGGGTGATCACCAAAACACCAGCTTGCCGCAAAGCCTGAACAGCCCGTTTGGCAAGATTTTGCGCGTCAATCCAGATGGCAGCATTCCGACGGATAATCCGTTTTATAACCAAACCACGGGAATCAACCGGGCAATTTATAACACCGGACTGCGCAATCCGTTTCGCGCGGCCATTCAGCCCGAAACGGGGTTGCTCTATATCAACGACGTGGGAGCCGGCTCTTGGGAAGAAGTCAACGCTAGCGTGGCTGGCGCAAATTTTGGCTGGCCGACTACCGAGGGGAACTTTAACCAGGCGACATTCCCCAATTTTACCCGCCCGATCTATGCCTATTCGCATGGCGAGGGGTGCTCGGTGACCGGAGGGGTCTTCTACCCGCAAAATGCGTTGCAGTTTCCCGCCCAATATCGGGGCAAGTATTTTGTCCAAGAGTTCTGCAGCGGCTGGATGCGGGTGATTGATCCGCTGAATCCCACGGCGCCGCCGCAGGCATTTGCCTCGAATATGAATTTTCCGCTGGATGTGCAGGTCGGTCCCGATGGGTCGATGTACTATATTTCGCGCGGGGCGGGGGCCGGGGGAGCTCCGGGGGTGGGGACCGGTAGCATTGGCAAAATTCAATACGTGGCCAATGTTCCGGCATATATCGTGCAACATCCAACCAACCAACTGGCGTCGGTCGGATTTGCGGCCACGTTTAGCGTGACCAGCAGCGGCACGCTTCCCCTGACGCATCAGTGGCAGCGGTCCAATGACAACGGCGCGACCTGGAATGACATTCCCGGCGCGACCGCCAGCGGCGTGGTCATTAGCAACACCACGCTGGCCGACAATGGCGCCCAGTTCCGCGTGATTGTCACCAATGCCTTTGGCATGGCGACCAGCAATCCCGCCACGTTGACGGTGACCAGCAATCAACCGCCGGTCCCCACGATCACGCTCCCGTCCAATGGCACGCTGTATTCCGGCGGGGACATGTTCAATTTTAGCGGGATTGGCACGGATAACGAGGATGGCAACCTCCCCGCCAGCGCATTTACCTGGCGGATCGATTTTCACCATGATGATCACAGCCATCCGTTTTATCCCACGACCAGCGGCGTCACCGGCGGATCCTTTACCATACCGAATACGGGCGAGACATCCGACAATGTCTGGTATCGCGTGTTTTTGTCGGTGACGGATTCCATCGGCCTGCAGGGGAGCACCTATATCGACGTGCTGCCGCGCAAAAGCGACATGACGTTCAATACCAATATTCCGGGTTTGACAATCAACCTGGATGGCGCTCCCCGGACTTTGCCACTGACGGTCACCGGCGTCGAGGGAATTCAGCGCACGTTGTTTGCCCCATCGCTGCAGTTTATCGGCAATCAGGCGTACCAGTTTGTCAATTGGTCCAACGGAGGGTCCCAGTCCCAGACCATCACCACCCCGGTGGATAACACCACCTACACCGCCAATTACGCCGCCACCACCGTGGTCTTTGTCAGCGATTTGCCGTTTGTCGGCACGCCCACGAATGGCTGGGGCCCGGTCGAACGGGATCGCAGCAATGGCGAAACCGGCGCGACGGACGGCAACACAATCACGCTTAACGGCCGGACCTATGCCAAGGGGCTAGGCGTGCATTCCAATGGCGAAGTCATAATTAGTCTGGCGGGGGGGGGCTACGACCGCTTTGTCAGCGATGTCGGCGTCGATGACGAGACTGGCCCCAATGGCACCGTGGTATTTCAGGTGTATGGGGACAACACGCTGCTCTTTCAAAGCAATGTGCTCAATGGCAGTTCCGCGTCGGAAAGTGTCGATGTCAGCGTCGTGGGTTATAACCAGTTGCGCCTGGTCATCAACGACGCCGGGGACGGCAATGGCTCCGACCATGGCGACTGGGCGGGAGCGGCGCTGTTGACCACGCCGGTCATGGCCCCGAGCGCCCCCAGCGGGTTGTCAGCCACGGCCAACACCGCGACGCAGATCACTGTAAATTGGACGGACAATTCCAGCAACGAAAGCGGCTTTCGCATCGAACGTTCCCCGGATGGCAGCAGTGGCTGGACCGAAGTGGGCAACACCAATGCGGGCATTACCAGCTTTGCCGACACCACCGTGCTAGGGGGGGGAACCTACTATTACCGCGCCCGGGCGTATAACGCCGGCGGCAATTCAGCGTATACCAACACCGCCAGCGCCACCACGCCGGATCAGATCATTGGCACCGTCAAGGTGAACTTTCAACCCGCCACGGTTCCCGTGCCCAATGGCTATATCGCCGATACCGGAATCGTGTATGGCAATCGTGGAAACGGCTATTTCTATGGCTGGAATGCCACAAATAATGAAACCCGCGACCGCGAGGTGAATCCCGACCAGCGGTATGACACGCTGAATCACATGCAAAAGCCCACCAATCCCACCGCCAGTTGGGAAATTGGCTTGCCGCGCGGGGTGTATCGCGTGTTCGCCGTCACCGGCGATCCCAGTAACTTTGACGGCAGTTATGATTTACAGGCCGAAGGGACCACTTTTGTCCAGGGAACGCCCAACGAGGTCACTCGCTTTTACGAAGGTACCCGCGATGTGACGGTGCTGGACGGACGGTTGACACTGACCAGCGGACCGACCGCGCAAAACAACAAAATCAACTTTGTCGATATTGAACGACTACCGATCATACCGGGAACGACGGCGGGGGATGTCATTTTAATTCGTACCGCCGCCACGGCGGGCATCGTGCAGGTGTTTGACAATGCCGCCGCCACCGGCACGCCGTTCTTTTCCGCTCCCTTAGCGGCCTTGGGCACGCTGACCGTTAACGCTGGGGCGGGGAACGACCAGATCATCGTCGATATGACGTTTGGCAACCCGATCCCCACGGGAGGGCTGATCATCAATGGCGAAGCCGACGACGACACGCTGACCGTCATCGGACAAAACACCCTCGCCGCCGGACGGATCATCACCTTTAACGCGGGGGGCGGCACGAATACCCTAAATATGGCGGCCAAAGCCGCGCGGGTCGAAACCACGGCCGTCGGCGGCACTCTCGACACCACGGTTGATTACGACGCGCAACTCACCACCAGCTCCATCAAACAACGCTCGCTCACGATCGCCAGCGATAGTTCCGGCAATGGCGGGTTGGTCACGATTTTACCCCATGGGGGAGCGGCGGGCTTGGTCAAGCTGGACGCGCTAAGCATCGGCCTGGATGGCACCCTGGAACTGAACGATAACGACCTGATCTTGACCTATGTCGCCCCGGGGCCAAATCCCGCGCTCACCAGCCTGGTGCAGTCCTACATCATCAACGGCATCAATAACGAATCCTTTGCCCCCCGGGTCACCAGCGCGTTTTATACCAGCACGGGAGGCCAACGGCTGCTGGTGGCCCTGGATAATACCGCCGGTCAGTTTGGGGATGTCAACGGCTCGCCGTTTAACGGTGAAATCCTGGGTGATTCCACCAACATGGCCAACCCCGGCTTTAATCAGGTCCTCATCAAATTCACCTACCCCGGCGATTATAACCTGGACGGCCAGGTGGATGCCTCGGACTATGTAGTGGTCGATTCCAACATTGGCACCAGTACCGCGGGTGGCCTGTCTGGCTGGATTTTTGGGGACGGCGACTTTAGCGGCATGGTCGATGCGGCGGATTACCTGCCCATTGACAGTAACTTTGGCTCTGGTGTGGGAAATCCGCTCTCCACGGGAGTCACGGCCCTGGGGGATGAATCCGGCGTCAGTCCGCTCTTTAGCGACCAGACCGAGTGGCTGACGGATGATCTCTTGGCTGGCTGGCTTTGGGCGGAGGCGAATGCGGCCAACACCAATGACGGCGACTTGAAGAATTGCGGCTGTGGTAACGGCAGTTGGGCACGGTAGGTTCATTAGGGGTCAGGGGACAGGGACTAGGGGTCTAGGAAGAGAGGGGCGAGAGGCGCAGGTGGCGGGGGCAAGATGGCTTTTGCCCCCGTGGAAAGTCAGAAGCAGGAATGCAGAAGGCTGAATGACTGCTCTCCCATTCTTCATTTTTAATTCATAATTTTTAATTCATCCCGTCGGGTGGCGGGGGCAACAGTAACTTTCTCACCCTTCCACTAACCACTATTCCATCCCCACATTCCTCAGGCCCCGGCGACAAATGTAATCAGTGGGGGGGCCGGGACTTTCGCGTTGCCAGCGGCGGCACAGGTCGCGCACCCAGTGGGGTTGGGTTTTGCCAGCGTCATTTAGCCAGTTGCCGACGGAGTTTTGCACATAACAGCTGGCGTCGGCTCGTAGCGGTTCCAAGATTGGCAGGGCTAACTCTGGCTCGGCCTTCAACTCCTCCAAATGCGCGCACCAGACGCCGCGCGGACGGAGCGCCTCGCAGGCAAATCGCCGTAGATTTTCGCTTTTAGACTCGGTCCAGGGGGTCAGCAGCCGGATCGCCGCCGTCACCTCCGCCGCCAGATGCCCCCGCACCGCCAGCCACGCCCATTCGCGCACGCCAAAGTGGCTATCATCGGCCAGGGGGCGGATTTTTACTAGTCGCTGCCGCAGGGTCAATCGGGGTAACTGCCCCACGACAAAGCAAATCCAACCTCGCACGGTGTCGGACGGATGGTTTCGCCACTGGTCAAAGGCGTCCCACTCCGGACAAGCGAGCAGCAATTCCGCCGCCGCCGCCATGCGACGGGTGATCGGGATTCCCGGGGCTAATCGGGCCAGTTCACGCGGAGGCCAATCTTGATGCAGCGATTGTATTAATAGCCGAAAGTCAATCGCCAGCCCTTCGACCAGATTCCGCGTTGCCCGCGTCCCGGCATTCAGTTCACGCAAAATTGTGGGCGGAACATTGGCAACGGTGGAACGCGACTTGGCCATACGGGGACTCAGGGGATCGACAAAGGGGAAATCTACTGGCAATAGGCTCTAGCAAAACAACATTATTGCCAATGGGGCGACCATTTCTGTAGCTAGCATGTTACATTTTTCACAATACCCCAGCTAGCATTGGAATATTTCCATCCCCTAACTTCTATTCCCTGTTCCCTATCCCCTGTTCCTTTCCGCAGATCGCTCTTTTCGCAAATCCCACTCCGCTGTTACAATCCGCCGGTTTATTTTTTTGCGGCATGGCGCACTCCCTCTCCGGTGGGGAAGCAGTCGATGGCTCCGCACTGTTATCAATTTTTGGAATTTGTGGTGGAACCGAGCCTGATTCAGCGATTTAGTTCGCGGCACACGCCTTTCGCCCCAGGCGCAAAGCGAAGTTCCCCGCGCGCGCCGCGGCTGGATTGGCCTGGCGGGTTGGTCCTGCTTGTGAGTTTCTCCCTGGCGATTGCCCCTGGTTGCCGCAGCACGCGCGATACCGACCGCGAACTCATGCACAATGAGCAGCGGTTGCTAGAAGATGAGCTTTACGCGCTGGAGGCGGAGCTTAACGAGCGCGAACGGATGCTGGATGCCTGCCATCGCGAGAATACCGCCCTGCGGCGGGAATTGGCGGGGAGTGGGGGGGCGAATGACGCAATGGGTCATGGCGGAAATAACAACCGCCCGCGCCCAGGAGGGAATTCCCGCAATGTTGAACCATCCGAACCGGTCATCGAAGCCCCCGCGCTGCCCAATAGTCCCGCTCCCAACGTGAATTCCGGGGATATGCCGTCCACGCCTGGCGCGACATTTCCTCCCAACGGCACATCCTCCTCGCTGCGGTTGGCTCCGGCGGATGGCGAACTCACTGGCTATGAATCCGCGCGACCCACGCCAGCGGCAACGGGTACGATACGCCGCACGGCGTATCACTCTCCCGCGGAGGCTGGCGATCCCCCTCCCGCGGTCGAGGACTTTCAAAGCGAAAATTTTCAGCAAGGCGATTTTTCCAACCCGGACCAACCTTCCGCTCCTCCGCCGACCTTGTACGAAAGCATGAACTTGCCCCGCGCGGCGGTCGCTGATCCCGCGGCGGTCGAACGGATCACGTTAAATCCCCGGTTGACGGGGGGGCATAATGTGGACCAGCGTCCCGGCGACGAGGGGATCATGGTCGTGGTTTCGCCAACCGGCTCCTCGGGGGCGCAACTGAACGTGCCGGGGGAAATTTCCGTCGTGCTGGTCGATCCCACGCAAAACGCCCGCACCGCCCGCTGGGATTTTTCCACGGCGGAATCCGCGACGTTCTTTCAACAATCCCTTATCGGCGGCGAAGCATACCATTTGGAATTACGCTGGCCCAACCAACCCCCCGCCAATCCGGTGCAAGATTTGTACGTGCGGATGTCGCTGGGCGATGGCCGCCAACTGGAAACCAAGCGGCGCATCCGCATCGACAACCGCCAACCCCCCCGTGACCGCCCGGCAGCGCGCGACCGTCAGCCACAACAACCACTGGTCGCCAATCGCGATCAATGGCGCACCGCCCCGGCAAAAAACGCCCCCCCGGCCCCCTCCCGCGAATTCACAAATCTGCAAAATCCCGACGCCACCCTGCCCCCTGGGCCAATGGAAAACTTTTATCCCGCGGACCAAAACCTAACTGAAACTCCCCCCGCGGAAGTTAATATTCAACTGGAAGACCCCACCCAGGGGGGAACACAAATTCCCAGCCCGCATCAGCTTGCTGGCGCGCGTCCGCCGCTGCAAGAACGCCTGGCCGAACGGCGCAGGTTGATGAACATGCGCTTGGCCGGGGAAGGATCCAGCGGGAGGGGTGGTGCCGCGCTGCCGGATGGTCAAAGTTCCAGCGTGGGCCTGTCGCCGAGCAATAATTCGCCTGATGGTCAACAACCGGGCTGGAACTGGCGCAAATGGTTTGGCGCTCCTCCCCGTGAAGCCGTGCCCCAACCAGGAAGTACAGTTCCGCAGCCGGGAAACACCACGGCTCAGCCGGTTGTCCCCCCGCCGGTCGTGCCGCCGACAAACAACAATGCCAATGTCGTCCCCGATGGCTTTGTCATTGTGCCGCTGCAACCGGGCCGCCCTGCCACCGCCGCTCCGGACAATTTACCCGCCGTGCCGCAGTACGCCCAACCATTTAGCCCCAGCGCGCTCCATAGCGGCGATCAGGCCCCCGCTTATCCTGGATCGGGTGGCTCACCTCCCGCCGCGCGCACCGCCACCCGCCCGGTGGAGCGGCCCATGTGGAAGCCGTATCGATAGGAGAGAGGGGATGGTGGATGGTGGTGAATCGCTTGAGTAAGTTATACCAATCGCAATTAATCCTAGCGCGGCTTTTACCCAGTTTAACTAGAGTTTACGGAACTCCGTTGGAGTACGGGAACCTTAGTTTATTTTACTGACCCAGGGTTGTTCGCTGCGCTCCAACCCGTGGGCTATGATCCAGAACCGCGTTGCGGTACCCCATCTACCGCAACGCGGTTGCGTCATGCCGTAATTTATTAGCAAAAGTTCACGTCACCACAAAATGCTAGCTGCGCTATATTTGGCTAGAAAGCATATTAAAATCTATTTAACTTTGAATCATTCTGCTTTTACAAACTCGTGACAAGCCCAACTGAGGCTGACGGTTATAATCCGATGATTGTCGATCGTCGGATTTTCTATTGACCAACTTAGGACTGATGCATCATGTATACTTGGATTTCTCTGCTATTGTCGTTTTGCTGCTCCGAGGCCCCCTTGTCCCCCCCCGCCAATCCCCTGCAAATTGAGGTGTTTCACGTCTATTGGCTGACGCCCGTGGAAAATAACGTGGGCTACGGAGCCTGCATTTTAACCCCGGTACGGTGGATTCCCTTGGGTGAAGACTCGCCCACGACGCGATTGCGGGGTGAAATCCTCCAACGCCAGCAACTGTCCACGGAAGAGCGGCAAAAACTGGCCACGGTCCCCCCCCGCGGGGAACCAAAATCATTTTCCGAAACCATCGGCGGCGCTCGTATCGATGTGCCCGTGGTCAAAATCTCAACCTATGGGCGGGACTCGATCTGGAACGCTCCGCCTTCGCCCGCGATCGGTATGGTGACGCCCAGCGAGATCCACGCGCAAAATGGCAAGTACGAGGTGGTGATCGACGGCGTGCGGTATCAGGTCGCCGCGGGCACGCCGGCGGAGGCTTTGAAATTGCTGGAAAATCCAGAGGGAAAAGCGATATTGCATCGCCTGCGTGGACCGCTGGACGGTTTTGAACGCGAGGCGATCGCGCTCAAGCACCGACTGCGGATGCAACTCGAGCTAGAGGCGGTGGTTGAGGAGAGAGTAAAACATTATCAGGCAACCCGCGTTCCAGAAACGCCAGCCGGGAAGTAATTCTTAGATGTAAGGGTGGATAAATCAAGCTCTTTCTCCCTATGGCGGTTCCCATTTTTATAATTAAAAGGGCGAGAAAGCAGAGTGCTGTATGCAAACTATATATCCGGCGACTTTCGATTCTGTAATAGGAACCGGATTGCTTGCGGAATATTCCGGATGATCCGGTAGCAGATTGCCACGCCAAGGCACAAGAATAGACCGAAAAACGTAAAACCGAGAACTAACGCGCCAATACTCCAATAAATATGAGCGTATCTTAAGTGCAAATCACTTTCAAAAAAAGAGACCGTCAACACCAATAACAGTATTACGCTGGTAATTCCAAAAGTTATAATTCCCACGAGCAACCCTGTGTACGCCGCGGGTTTTATATTTGCGAACAGGGCTGCTTGAAAAGTTTGGTACTCGGGTTGTTGCGCGGACGCGCTGATGATCGGCAACGCCCCCGGAAATAACTTTTTCGGTCGCCGCGAGTACGGATTGTCTGCTTCGGACTCGTGTTTCATGGCAATTGATGGGGGAACCCGCGGTAGGGCGTGCTGAACAGTTTGCCAATAACTGTCCCTGAGTGTTAACTTTTGTTTGAATTAGTTTCGTCTCTCAGCGGATAGCCCCACAAATCATTCGGCAAACCGCAACCTTAGGAACTTGTTCCTCGGCCGTGAGGGGGGATTACCCATTGGCACAACTTATCCTTATTGTACAGCAACCCGAGGGGCTAGCGAACGGCTTGTAATTCTTTTTACTTAGAGCTTTTTTACTCTTTCGTTTCTTGTGCGGCCGCCTGGGTTAGTGCTGGCTGGCTGTATTTCTTTTGTGGTTGCCTGCATTTCTCTGGCGGCTTCGCCGGCGGGGAACAGATTAACGAGGTAGCCGAGTGCCGGTGGAGATCTGGAGGTCGTTGTTTTTCCGATGAATGCCATTGAAGTTGCTAAAGCGATTGTTGTAAACTTGTGGAACATCATGGCGATTTTTTTGATCGTACTATTGTCACATGTTTAATGGATCGGCCACAAAGGGGGAACACGTGAAGCTTTGTTTGTTAGGATGCCTGCTATCGAGCTGTTTGATTTTTGCAAGTTCCGTCACCGCCCAGACCGCGGACATCATTTTTCATGGCGGGGACATCGTAACGATGAACGATGAAAACCCCACGGCCGAGGCCGTGGCGGTCAAAGACGGACTAATCCTAGCTGTAGGGAGCAAGACCGATTTGCTCAAACTACGGGGGAATGACACAAAACTGGTCGATCTGGGGGGGCAAACCCTGCTTCCCGGCTTGTTGGACGCCCATTCGCATTACATTAATTCCTTATTAGTGGCGAACCAGTGTAAGCTGTACGCTCCCCCTTCCGGTCCCGGCAAGGACGTACCCAGCATCATTGCCGAGTTAAAGCGATTTGCCGCCGCTCGCCGGATTGGCAAAGGGGAGTTAATCATAGGTTACGGCTACGACGACACTGTCATGCCAGCGGGCCGATTACTGAATCGCGACGATCTGGATGCCGCCTTTCCGGACAATCCCGTGCGCGTGGATCATGTTTCCATGCATGGGGGGGTGCTCAATAGTCAGGCATTAAAAAAGTACGGAGTTTCCGCGGCGACAAAGACGCCTCCGGGGGGCGTGATCGTCCGCAAGCCAGGCTCCGACGAACCCTGGGGATTGATCATGGAAACCGCATTTTTGCCCATCTTTGAGCAGTCCGAACCTTTAACCGGCCAACAGGAAATCGAATGGACGCGGGCGGGACAAATGCTCTACGCCGCCGCGGGAGTGACCACAGCGCACGAGGGGGCAACGCATTACCCGCAGTACATGACGATGAAGCGGGCGGGCGAAGCGAAGGCCAATCTGATTGACGTGGTTTGCTTCCCCTTTATCACGGACGTTGACAAAATTGTCGCTGATTTGCCCGTGGCTGAATGGACCAAATACAAGAACCGACTCAAAGTCGGCGGCGTCAAAATTACCTTGGATGGCTCGCCCCAGGGCAGAACGGCTTTCTTTACCACGCCTTATCTGACCGGCGGTCCGGGGGGAGAGAAAAACTGGCGGGGGGAACCAACTTTTCCCCAGGACTTGGCCAACAAGATGGTAAAAAAAGTCTACGATATGAATGTTCCGTTAATTTTGCATTGCAACGGAGACGCCGCGATTGATTCGTTTTTGTCGGCGTATGAATTAGCCCGGGCGGGGGATTTTAGCCGGCCGTGGAACGTCACGACGATTCACACGCAATTCCTGCGCAAGGATCAAATTCCAAAATTTGTCCGGTACAAAATTCGCCCGTCATTTTATACCTTGCATACCTTTTACTTTGCCGATGCGCATTTGGCGAATCGCGGCCAGGACCAAGCGAACTACATCAGTCCCATGCGCGACGCGATCGATGCGGGGTTGCGGCCGACCAACCATACGGACTTTGTCGTGGCCCCGCTCGACCAAATGATGATGCTGTGGTCCGCCGTCAATCGCGTGTCGCGAGCCGGGACAACTGTCGGTTCCGACCAGCGGGTGACCCCCGCCGAGGGCCTCAAGTGCATGACCATTTGGGCCGCCGAACAATACGGCGAAGCCGACCGCAAGGGTTCCTTGGAGGCGGGCAAACTGGCGGACCTGGTGATCCTGGATCGAAATCCCTTAAAAGTCGAGCCCCTGGCAATCAAGGATATTAAAGTGGTGGAAACAATCAAAGAAGGAGTGACCATCTTTCCGGCGCCGGCGGACCTTGATAAGCCGCTTGCCCCCGTCATCAATGACACGGCAAAGAAGTACCAGTGGCGCGCCCATGTCTGCGACATGGCGGAAGTCAACCAGGCGGCAAACCGGGAATGGACGCTCGTAACCCTGCAAGGAAAGGATATCGCCACGGCCCCGCCTCCCACGATGAAGTTTGCCCAGGGAAAATTGTCGATTTTTGGCGGTGTCAACCAATTACGCGGCTCCTATGCCCTGGTGGGAGAAAGCGTCATCCTGGGCGAATTGATTTCCACGCGCAAGGCGGGTCCCCCGGAATTGATGCAAGTGGAGCAGGAATTCGCCAAGGCGCTGCGCCTTGTCAACGGGTTTCATGTGCATGGGGGGCAACTCCACCTGCTTAGCGATGGTGAGGTGGTCGCCACCTTTCAATCCGCGGAATAGCGGCGGATATCAGTAGTTAACGCACCTTTCATTCCATCAATCGGTAAACCAGGCGACCCACTTACGGATTAACTTCCATGAAATATTGCATCGCACAGGCTATCGTCTTATTTGGGCTATCAATCATCAGGGTGTGCGCCCAAACAAATTCGCTGCAAGACATAGCCAAAGAGGTGGTCCCGCCGCCATTCGAAGGCACAACCATTTATGTCTCGCGCGAGTTTATCACGATGGATCCCCAAAAACCCAAAGCCGAGGCAGTGGCTATAAAGCAGGGCAAGTTCACCGCTGTGGGATCCTTAACGGAAGTTCAGGCGGCTGTCGAAAAGGATGCAAAAGTGGATCGCAGCTTTGCCGACAAGGTTGTGACGGCGGGGTTTGTCGAGCAGCACGTTCATCCAGTACTAGCCGCATTAACGATGGCCACCATTGTTATCTCGATCGAGGATTGGGAGACAATATCCGGTTTCTCTCCGGCTGTTCGCGATCCAGTAGAGTATCGCCGACGATTACAACTGGCGCTCAAGAATCATCGCGAAAGCGGCGATTTGTCACAGCCATTTATTAGTTGGGGTTACCATCATTACATGCATGGGGAAATATCGCGAAAGCTGCTCAGTGAGTTAGCACCGGACTTTCCCGTCATTATCTGGCACCGCTCCTGCCATGAATTCTACTTCAACGACGCAGCATTGCGGCTCGCGGGAATCGATGAGTTGTATTACAACGGGATGCCAAACAGCGCCAAGGAGCAATCAAATCTTGAGCGGGGTCATTTTTTTGAGCAGGGCGCGCTGGCAATTCTGTCAAAAATAGCTCCGATTCTGGCATCTAAGGATCAATTTATGAAGGGACTGCAATTCACCGTGGAATACTATCACCGCAACGGCATCACAACTTGTTGCGAACCAGGTGGATTTCCTTCCAAGCCAATTCAGGACTTGATTAACAGCGTCTATAGCGCGCCTACCACTCCCTTTAATCATTATTTTATGGCTGACGGCAAAAGCCTGGCAGCGGCAAACCCCGGCCAACCCTTAACCATGCTGGCAGAAAGCGAAAAAGTACTTGACTGGGGAAATGGACGCGCCCGCTACCTGCCAAAACAGGTAAAACTACTCACCGATGGGGCAATCTTTAGCCAGCTTATGATGATGACGGATCAGTACACGGACGGACACAAGGGGGCATGGATCATGGACCCTCCCGTTTTTAGTTATGCTTTTCAAAATTACTGGGATGCCGGATACCAAATCCATGTGCATAACAACGGAGATGCCGGGCTGGATGTTTTAATTGGGGAGTTAGCGAAGGCCATGGAGCGCCATCCGCGCAGCGACCACCGGACAGTCTTGGTCCATTTTGGGTTTGCCCGTCCCGAGCAAGTTGAAAAGTGGATTCGTCTCGGCGGAATAGTGAGTTCCAATCCGTATTACGTAACGGCTTTGGCGGGACGCTATGGCAAACTGGGAATGACGGAACAATGGGCCCAAAACATGGTGCCGCACGCTTACGTCCGGCGACATAAAGGCTCCCTTTCCTTTCACTCCGATATGCCAATGGCTCCAGCCAAGCCGCTGCAGTTGATATGGGCGGCGTCCAATAGGTTAACTTACGAACAGAATGTGGCTGGGCCAGAGCACCGAGTTCCCGTGGCCGAAGCCCTCCGCGCTATTACAATCGATGCCGCTTATTCAATCCAACTTGACAAGGAAATCGGCTCGATCGAAGTGGGGAAAAATGCGAATTTGACCATACTGAATCAAAACCCCCTCGATGTCAAACCCGAATCGATTCATGAAATTCGTGTCTGGGGAACCATGCTGGAAGGGCGTGTTCAACCGGTAAAGTCCTCGGAACACTTCAATGCCGCCTCTCCCAATCAGGGCGCAATCAAGCGGGTAAATGATGAAACCATCAGCAAGCATCCGGCCGCGGATGACCAAACACAAGTTGCTTTGCAACTAGAGCTGCAAAATGTGCGGCGGCAAAACTCGCTCTATTGGGAGAGTTTGCAACGTAGAGAAACCGCTGGCGGAAAAAATACGCTTGAAAAGAGAATTAACCTGAATTCTGGGTACACAAGCTGCCAACCGGGTTGTTCGTGTACACTTTCCCGCCAATTCGGCGGCTTGATCGAATTCCATTTGACCAGGTAAGCAACTGAAATCTAAAACCTCCATAAAAACTCGGTATAAAAAATCACCCCCTTCGCATCCAATAAGGGATCGCGGTAGTGGGTGCTGCGAAAATCGATTTGGTTGCTAATTTGTACGTTCTTGGTACAGTTCCAGACCAGGTTGGCGTACCAAGTTTGATTCTCTGTTATCAAATAGGAATCTCCGGAACGACGAAGGGGAGCATCAATCCCGTATCCGGTATGGAGATGCAACTGGGGGTTAAGATACACAAAAAATTCCCCCCAACCGCCGCTGGAACGAATCGACCGCATGGCGGCGGAATCGTAGGTTTGGCCGATGCCGCCGTTATATTCGCCCAGACCCGCGCCTGTAAAAAGTTCACCCTGCAGACCGATGGCATCGGTAAGGTTTAAGGCTGTATCAATCCCCAGTCCCCAACAATCGGCGATTTCCCGGATCGGGCTTTGCGGATCAGGAGGCGAAAGAATGGAACGCGTCGTTCGTAATTGTCCGACAAAGCCCGAAACTCCCAATTCGAGGGGGCGTGCCGTGCGATTCCCGACGAGCTGCTCCATTGGCCCTAATCCCGCGTTGACTCTGCCTTCGATGTTGGGCCAGCCGTTGTCTTCTTGAATTCTGGTATCACGAGTCACGATCACCGATTGGATCGGATCGCTGATGGCAAATTGAAATTGCAGCGCATTCGTCGTAGCGCTGCCATACTGACGTTCAATTCTTGCCTGGCTGCGGAATGACCCGGTGTTTCCCGAGGTAAACATAACAGCCAATGATACCGAGGTCGGCTTGCGCGGATTAAAAACATCGTTTTGCAAACCAGCCGCAAAGCGCCAATCCTCGTTCTTTAACTCCCCATAAGCGTTATACGGGAGAAACCCATAACTGTCGCCGGTTAACGAATCATTGGCAATAAATGCGAGAAAAGTGGCCGAAGGGGTGAATGCGCCCGCCGGGGGACCCGTGAAAATCGCTCCGATGTTGGATTGACGGGCGTGAATGTCAAAGGTATTTGTTTCCAGGCCAAAGGGAGATTCCGGCAACAGAAACAACGGTAGTCCGGGAGCAAAGGGACGATCCGTGCTAAAAATCGTCAATGCCGAGAAAGACCCTAAAAGTTTTAACTGGCTAGTGCCATTTAGCAGGGAAACCGAATAACCATCTCCCGCTTGTTGGCTTGACGCCAGTGCCGCATAAGTTACAGGAGTGGAGACGGTTACCTGGTCTGCGGGGGCGAGAGACGGGGAAAATTCCGCCGGCTCCGCTATTTGTGTATCATTGATTTGCGCGGCTAAACGGAGAGAGCCGAAAGGGACTAGCGCTAAGCTGATTGCTAGCAAAATATCGGCTGATTTCATGATTGCGCTACCCTCCCTTAATTCCATAAATTCCACCCTCACATCTATCGCTTCCCATTGATGCTGGACTTTAACGGTTACATAAAATGCAGTGTTTTTATCAACTAGGCAAACCGCGCATTTTACCCAAGCTGCCAATGCTTGATATTTATGAGCAAAAGTTGCTGTGAATATGCTGAAAAGCGCAAAATGAGGCAGAGTCAACCCCGTTTTTGATCAAAGAAGAGTCGGTGCGATTGACGGGTTACTCCCCATTGGCAACTAAGAGACACTCGGCTGCCTCAGAAACTTATTCCCGGGCCGGGCCGCGCAGCGGATGAAAGCAATCCTGGAGTACGCGATTGAGCCCTGATAAACCCTCAGTATGTCCGGCCAGTGGGGCGGATCACCGACGACAAAGCGTCCCTGGGCAGGTCCGCCTCGGCTTTCACTAGGTGGTTTTTCTATCATTTATTGCCCCCCTGAAGCGCGCCTCCGGAGGGTTGCCCGTGTCACCAAACACGGCACAAATCACACCATGCGGCCACGGCGGAAAGCGGTTTTCATTACCAGAATACATCACACGGAGTGTGATGAGGACATTGGGAGGATCCAAGGTGCGCCGTGCGAACCGGGGATTAGTCCGGTAACCGGATCGCGGTCGGAGGGGAATTGAACCAAAGACCAGTTTGGCGAGTAAAACTAGCCGCTCCACCAGAACGGCGACGAAACGTCGCCACTACGGGCAAATCGGCGAGTAAAACTAACCCCTACGGGACGCGCGTCGCGGCTTAGCAAACTCCATTCCTCCAGCCTCCACTTCTCCAATCCCCATTCTTCCAACCTCTCTCACGCCGTGACCAGCTTGTCACCCGGAGGGGTCATGTGTTCGATGACCTGGTCGATCAGGCGGTATTCCAGCGCTTCCTCCGCGCTCATAAAGCGGTCGCGGTCCGTGTCGGATTCGATCTTGTCCAGCGGTTGGCCGGTGTGCTTGATCAAAATGCGGTTCAGCTTGTCCTTGATCTTTTTGAATTCCTTGGCGTGGATCATGATATCCTCGGCGGTCCCTTCCATGCCCGCTAGCGGCTGATGGATCATGATTCGCGAATTCGGGAGCGCGCGGCGCTTCCCCGCGGCTCCGGCGGCCAAGAGCACCGCCCCCATGCTGGCACACTGACCGATGCAGTAGGTCGCCACGTCGCACGTGACAAATTGCATCGTATCATAGATGGCCATCCCCGCGGTCACGCTCCCTCCGGGAGAGTTAATGTACAAATGAATGTCCGAACGGGGGTCTTCCGACTGCAAAAACAGCAATTGCGCGACAATGATATTGGCCGACTCGTCATTCACCTGCGAGCCTAGGAAAATGATCCGGTCTTTAAGCAACCGGCTGTAAATGTCCATCGCCCGCTCTTCGCGGCCGCTTTTTTCAATGACAAAAGGAATCAAGGGCATAAAATCGCTCTCAATGAAAAAATGTGTTCCAAGTTGATTTAACGACGACGCGCGGGAGCCGGCTTAGGATTCGTCTTCCTCGCCGCCGCTCAGGGGGGGCCGGGTCAGAATGTCGTCCACCAGCCCAAATTCCTTGGCATCGAGCGCGGTGTAGTATTTATCCCGGTCGGTCGCGCGGGCGATCACATCGTAATCGCGCCCGGTATGCATCGAGAGGATGCGGTTGAGCTCCTCGCGATTGCGCAAAATCTCGTTGGCTTGAATTTCGATGTCGGTCACCTGGCCCCCCACTTGGCCGTAGGGTTGGTGGATCATGACCTTGGAATGGGGCAAGGCAAAGCGTTTTCCCTTGGTCCCTCCCGCTAGCAGCACCGCCCCGCCGCTGGCGGCAATGCCAATGCAATACGTCGCCACCGGACAGGATAAAATTTGCATCGTGTCATAAATGGCCAAGGTCGCCGTGACACTTCCTCCGGGGGAATTGATGTAAAAGTGAATATCCTTTTTGCGATTTTCGCTTTGCAAATACAACAGCTTCATCACCAGCTCGTTGGCATTGCCGTCAAAAATCTCTCCCTGCAAAAAAATAATCCGATTTTCCAAAAGCAAATCGCCAATCGTCATCTGCCGCTGACGCTGGTAGTCGCGGTACGCCGCGTTCACAAGCGCAGGCGGGGTGTTGGTCACATTCATGTTCGGGCCTTTCTAAATTAAATCTTGCTGTAAGCCATACGCGGCAAAGGATTTACCAAAAACCGCCCACTTTTTCACAAGCCCCGCCTCCCGCCCCGGCGACAACCCAACCATCAGGGGGCTTTCGCGCATGAGTGCCTTGCTCTAGCAGACAGCTTGGCGGATTTGGGACGATTCGTCAACGGCGGGGGCCGGTGCAGCAGGGGGGCGGTTCTAACCCTGTCACGGGGAAGACGAGTTTGTCGAGGAATGGGCGGATCCTGGTAAAACGGGGGTTGATCCGGCTGGTCAAACCCTTCCCTGGTGGAAAAAGCGGAACAGGCCGGTTTCTTGCCCTATGACAAATTCTTAGGTACAACTAATAAAAGAGCAAGGCTTATCCCATCGCTCCCTGGCTGGGGCGAACTTGGCAGGACCGGAAAGAGCAGCACCGCATGCGTTCGTATACACTTTTGCTAGCAACTCCCGCGCGCCGCGCCACCCAGGGAGGTATCGGCTGCGGGACTCACCGTGGTTTTACCATTGTGGAACTGCTGGTGGTGATCTCGATCATCGGGGTGCTCATGTCGCTGTTGCTACCGGCGATTAATTCCGCGCGCGAGACCGCCCGCTCCACCAATTGCAAAAACAACCTGCGGCAGCTGGCGACAGCCGCAAAGACCTACAGCACCGCCTGGAATGGGCGGATGCCTTCGGGGGGTTGGGGGCATCTGTGGATTGGCCGTCCCGGTTTTTTACAAGAAAAACAGCCGGGGGGCTGGATTTATCAACTGCTGCCGTACATGGAGGAAGAACCCCTGTATAAGGCGATGGCCGACAACATTCCCCAGGGAACAAAACTGCGCATCGAAAAAGTGGTGGCCGGGTTGTATTGCCCCTCGCGCCGCCGGGCCGAGGCCTATCCCCTGTTGGTTACCGGATTTTTTGAGGCCGCTCCGGGGAGCACCGTGGCGGGCCGGTCTGACTACGCAGCCAACGCCGGGGCAAATTTAGCTGGCAACCCAGTCGTGACCGAGCTTACCGATAATCAATTTCCCAATTCCTTTACCGCCGCCAACACGTTCAACAATTGGCCGCCGATCGCAGGTTTTCCCGGGATTGTCGCCCCGCGGCAAAGTTTTTTGCGGGGCCAAATCGAGGATGGCGAGGGGAAAGTCCTCTTTGCCGCCGAAAAATACCTGGACATTCCGCGGTATGAAACAGGGGACGGCGCGGGGGACCGTTATCCCGCGCTCTCCGGCTATGGCAGCTCCATTGTCCGCACGACCGATTTTCCACCAGAACGGGATCAGGCAAACTCCACTCCTTCCAACGCCCAGTCACGGTTTGGATCGGCTCATCCGTCGGGGATCAATGTCACGTTTTGTGACACCACGACGCAATCGCTGGACTTAAGCATTAGCCCTCAAGTCTTTAAGCAAATCGGCAATCGGAGTGATGCGACAATCTTTAGCGATGCCGAGATCGGCCGGTAAATGTCCCGCGATCAATTTCTACCTCTCTGAAAATCCGCCTCCGATCGTGCTGGCGGGCATGCGGAGAATCGTCATCCGGGGTGCTTTTTTTTGCGATTCTATGGATTCTTCCATACTTAAATTTGCTGGATTTCTGGTCGGGTCTCTTGCGGGAGTTTTAAGATTTTGGTCGCGGATGGGGTGGATGGCCAGGGTTGGATCATCACAAATTAAAACTCGCAACTATTTGCCAATACAATTTTTTTAAAATAGTCTTGCGCCCCTCACTTTTCGTCTCACTCAGGGCCCCTTTCCCCGAGGGTGGTTTGCAATAAAAGCAACCGGTCCAGCGCCGCGCGATCCCCTTCCGATAGCCTGGTGGTCGCTCGCAAGCGATCCACGGCGGCCTGACATTGGGCGGCCAGGGCCTGCCACTGGGCCGTGGGTGGCCGCAACGCCGCCAAATCTCCCGCCAAATCCGGCGGAGCTAACTTAGAATAAAGCCGCAAGTTGTCATACGTCCGCTGCAAATCAGTCAATATCTCAGACAGGGCTTCGATCCGTTCAGGAGTCCATTCCCCCCGCTCCAACAGGTCCAACTGCACGCCCCGGCACCCTTTGTGATAGGCGGTGATCCGCGCGGCTAATTCCGCCACATTGAGCTGCGCGGCGACTGTATCCGACTGGACTGGAGTTCCCGGATTTAATGCGGGTAACGTGATCCCGGCGGTTGCGGCGGCCGGCGCGGTGGCCTCCGGCAACGCGGGAAGCTCCAGCGGCGTCAGCCAAATTTTGGCCACCAATTTTTTTCCGCGATCCAAATCCCGAATTCGCGGCGGGGAATCGTTATGTGCATCTCGAAAAATCGAACCGGGCCATGACGGAAAAAAATTCGGCCGCGTGTGGAAAATGTTCGCGTCAGGTTCTGGCGCGACGAGGGGAATGGCCGAAAACAAGGTGCGGGCGGCCTGGCTCCAGGAAGGCCCAACAAACTGCCGTGGCAGGCTACTACCGCGAAAAACCAGCCGGTCGGCGGTTGTGCCCGCGGGCGAGGGGCGGGGATGAGCCTCGGGAAGCGGCAGGGGCAAGGGAGGGGGCGGGGGAGGAGTGGCTGGCGGTTGTGTGGTTTTATCAGGTTGAATCTGGGGGACGGGAGGCAATTCCCGCCCCGCGCTCGACGCCACGCGAGCCTGCTCAAACCAATTGCGCAGTTCGTCCACCCGGTCCGCCGGCTGGCCGGCGGCCGCCCAAGCGGCTAGTAAGTCCGCCCCGATCTGGCGGCGGCGATTGTATTCCCCGCGCTGATGGCGAAAGGCGTTATAGATTTCGATCCGATAGTCGCGCGCGGCGGTTTCCAGCGCGGATGCGGCGTTATTCAACTCCGTGGGTGGCGGGGACTGCCCCGCGACGGGCGAAATGACCGCCAGGATTAATCCGATGCCAATCGCCCAGCAGGCACGGTGCAAGATGTGCCGCCGGCGCAAGGGGAAAATCGCCGCGGCCGCGCCGGGGAGCGCGAGACCGAGGGAAGCCAAATTCCGCCTGATTCCGCCGCATTCGCGATTCACAGCCGCCGATCCCGGTTGGACAAGAAAAATCGAGACGCTCCGCGCCTGGCCGCGGAAAGCTGGAAAAATATAGGTCACGCGGCAGGGTAGTCAAATCGGCAGAATCGGCATCACCGCGTAGCGGTGAAGTATCCTAGCCGTGGGCGAGAGCCCACGGAAGCCTTATAAAAGAATTAAGCAGCCCCAAGGGGGCGAAGTAAATTGATAGGCAAATTATTTTTTCGCCTTAGTCGGGCTGAGGAGTTAATTTCCCGGGGAACTATTTAGGCTTTTCGTTTAATTGGTAATCTGCCGTAGAGGTCCCCATAATCGAAAAGTTTGTAACCGCGAGTTTCTGGAGAATATTGGCTCGCTAGGGATGGGATGCAATCGGGACTTCCCGGCATGACACAGTATTTCCAATATGGACCTAGGTGCTCTTCCGACCAGACGCTTACTGGAGAGCGAATATTTAGAAAGACGGAGGGAGACGCAAGCAATTCGGACCTGTCGTCGATGTGAATGTGGTCGCTGGGATCTGCGCCTGCTGTAGAGATGAGCTCCGTGAACTTGTCTCTTAAGAACGCGAAGCCTTCCGAGGTGCCCCCTATCATCAATTCCATATTGAATCGTTTTCGTTGATAAACCAAGCGCTTTTGAAGTAGTAGAAAGGGGTGAATGGCTTCTTTACAAGTCGGTAGTTAAAGCACGTCCATGCTGGGCGTAAGGTCATCCGCTACGAGTTGAGTGTGCGAGGTACTTCCAGATACATGACTGTCGAGTTGAGTAACAAAAGCGTTGTAGTGCTCTTTGGTGCCAAACGTCCAAATGTCTGTGTACTCGCTGAAGTAGTTCTTCATATCAAACGTGCATTTGCGGCGCGAAAAAATCATATTGGCATTGGGAAATTGTGCAAGAACAACTCAGTTGACCCTAAAATCGAGTACCCATCGGGCAGCGGCAAAATTTTGAAAAGAAGCATTCCGTGGGCTGACGCCCACGGCTACATTCCGTCACCACTGCGTGGTGCAGAGACGATAACTTCTAACCAAGCCTCTATGAACAGCCGCGCATGATAACAAGCCAGCGGCGGCACATGGCACCCAGCTTTCCCCCGGTAATGCTCGCTTAGGCTCGATCCTGCACAACTAATCAAATGCAAAATGATGAACGCAGAATGCGGAATTGAATTGCCTGCCCTTCTAAATTCTGCATTCAAACTTCTGACTTTCCCCGCCACCTCACCCCCGCGCGGCGTACAATTCCGCGTATTCGACCAGCCATAGATCGATCTGGTCAATGAGTCGCGCCACTTGCGCGTCGGTCAGCGGATGATAGAGTGACCGCTGCAAGACTTCCTTATTGCGGATCGTCCCCCGCACGCCAATCTCCAACACCTGGGCGGTCGAATAAGGCCGCACCGTCACCTCGATCCGGCTGAAAACGGTGCTGGCCTTACCGGAGGCCATTTGCACATCATCCCGGGCGGCGGCCGCCCCCCACCCCCGGTCCCCCACGACCGATTCCAGCCGAAAACCGGGAAAATGATCCCCCATTTTGCTCAGGCAACTTTCGATGTGTTCCGCCAGTTCCAACCGATATTGCGAATGCAACCGCCGCAACTGCTCCTCAGTCAAGGCGGCGCGCTGCGCGGCGGCTTTGCTTGCTTGGGCCGATTGGCGGCCACGCTGAATAGCCTGGGACAGGCGGGATTCAAAGTCGCTCATACAGGCCCCTAGGTTTGCGAGGGGGGTTCTCCGGCGTTGGCGGAATTGACTTCCGCCGACGCGGGGGTGACTGTCCCCGCGGAATCCGCCGGTTGAAGGACCGCGGCTTGTTCGCTGGCGGAAGAAGCGGACGGGGGTGTCGGTATGTTTGTTGGCGGCGTTTGCGGGGCGGGGGCATCCTCCGTCGTTTGCAGTTTGGCAAATTGGAGCAAATCCCCAAAAGTCCGCAGCGGTTCCTTCCCTTGCTTCATTTTTTCGCTCAGGGGGACCACGGGCTTATTCGATCGAGCCTCGTAAGTGCGCGGCTCGCCTCCTCCCCGCTGGCCACCTTTGTCAAAGCGCCTGCCACCACCGCCGCCACGTCCCCCAAATTGCCCCCGATCGCCCGCTTGACCACGATCACCGCCGCGATATCCTCCCTGACCCCCGCGATTGCCCATGCCACCTCGGTTATCCGGTCCACCGCGATTTTCCTGCCGAGTATCTCCGCCGGGGGGAGCCTCTGCCGCGGTCCCTTCGCCCACGGGGGGTGCGGCAGGAGCATCGGAGCGCGGGCCTCCCGGACGGCTGCCAAATTTATTGCCAAATTTTCCTTTACCCCCCCCAAATTTCTTTTGAAATTGTTCAATAGGGGGGCCCAGCATGTTCCGCTGGCGGGGGGCGTTATCTGTTTGAGGATTCCCACCACGTCCCCGTGCACCAGACCCAGCATCGCCTCCCGGCCCTCCTGTGCCACCAGGTCCCGCCGTCGCGGGACGTGGTCCGCGCGAACGATCACCACCGGGACGATTTCCGTCTGGGCGGGGGCCGCGCGGCGGGCGGTTTTCTCCACCGGGTCCGCCAGCCTCTGCTCCGGCGGGTTGGGGGCGATCTCCTGGCTGGCGGGGGGGACGATCCCCACGTGGGGGCCGGTCCCCCTGGGGACGTGGTCCGCGCGGGGGTCGTTCTCCGCGGGGAGCTCCCTCACCACCGGCGCCTTCACGCTGGCCGCCTTCACGTTGGCGCGGGGCACGGGGGTCAAATCGCTTTGTCCCCGGCGCAATCATGGTCAGGGAGACACGCCGGCGGTTTTTATCAATTTCTAACACCCAGACTTTGACAATATCGCCGACGGAGACCAACTCATGCGGATCGCGGACAAAGCGGTTGGCCAGTTGGCTGACATGGACCAGACCGCTATCGTGCAGGCCGATATCCACAAATGCGCCAAAATCAACGACATTCAGGACCGAGCCGGTCAGTTCCATGCCGACGGACAGGTCGTCCAGCTTGAGAATGCCCCGTTTAAAGATCGGCGGGGGAAGGTCCTCGCGCGGGTCGCGTCCCGGGCGGGTCAGTTGGGTAAAGATATCCGCTAAAGAGAGCTGGCCCACATGCAGTTCGCTGGCCAGCGCCACGGCATCCAGCGATTTGACTTTTTCGGATAATTCGGCGGCAGTTTCTTTTTTGGCCAGGTCGGCCTCGGCATAGCTCAGGCGCGAGAGGACTTCCCGGGCAGCTGCATAACTTTCGGGATGGATCCAAGTGGCGTCCAGGGCGTGTTCGCCATCAACAATTTTCAAAAAACCAGCCGCCTGCACAAAGCTGGCTTCGCCAAAGCCGGGCACGGATTTTAATTGCTCGCGCGACTTAAACGGCCCCTGCTGGGTGCGGTATTCATAAATCTGCCGGGCCTTGAGTTGATTTAACCCCGACACGTACCGTAAAAGGGCGGGGCTGGCGGTGTTCAGGTCCACGCCGACGTAATTCACACAGGATTCGACCACGGCGTCCAGCGACGCCCGCAGGTGCTTGGCCTTAACATCGTGCTGGTAGAGGCCGACGCCCAGGTTGGCGGGGTCGATCTTGACCAGTTCGCTGAGGGGGTCGAGCATGCGTCGACCGATAGAGATCGCCCCGCGCAGCGTGGCGTCGTAGTTGGGAAACTCTTCACGGCCCAGTTGGCTAGTGGAATAGACGCTGGCTCCGGCCTCATTGACGATCATGTAGGCCAGTGGTTCGTCCTTAAGCTCTTCGGCCAGGATCTCGGCGACAAATTCCTCGGTCTCGCGGCAAGCGGTGCCGTTGCCAATGGCCAGGGCGTTGACGTTATGTTGCTTGATCCATTCGACCAGTTTGGCGCGCCCCTCGGCCTTGCGTTCGGCCTTGCCAATGATATGGATCACGCCATGGTCCAGCAAATTGCCAAATTCGTCCAGGACGGCGATCTTGCACCCACTTTTAAAGCCCGGGTCCAGCGCCAAGACCCGCCGCGCGCGGACCGGGGCCTGGAGCAGCAAGTTGCGCAGATTTTTGGCAAAGACATCAACCGCGTGCGTTTCGGCAAAGTCGGTCAGTTCGCGGCGTACTTCGCGTTCCAGACTGGGTATGACCAGCCTGGCGAGAGCGTCCTTGGCACAGGCGCGTAAAAAGTCCGCGTGGGGATGTTCGGGCGGAACCAGCAGGTTTTCGGCCAGTTTGTGCAAAGCTTCAAAGTCGGCATCCACGCGGACGCGTAAAATTTTGGCCCGTTCCCCACGGTTAAGGGCCAAGATTCGATGCGGCGGGATGCGCGAAAGCTGCTCTTGATACTCAAAGTAATCCCGAAATTCCTGCTCGAGGGGATTTTCCGGCTTTTTGTCGGCTTTTTTACTATCCGCTCGCTTGCCAGCGGGTTTTTTGTCTGATCCTTTTTTTGCGCCACTTTCCGTCGCGTTCCCCACCGGAACAGCGCCCGGCACGCTCTCTGCGTTTGTGGCGGTGCCACCCGCGGGATCAGCGGCTGCGACCTCTGTCGGCGTTTCACCAGCCACAATCGCGGCGGCTCCATCCTGTCCGGCAATAGGCTCACTGGCAGTCAAATCATGGACGGCCGGATCAGTCGGTGCAATTTCGGTAACTGCGGTTTCGGGAGCCAGTTCAGTTGGTGCGGATGCAAGGGGTGCCGAGTTCAACACCGGCACCGCCGCCGCTAGATCGGCAAAGACCTGCTCCGCCGTCTCCACGGATGCCACGGCCTGATCGATTTGTGCCGTTACATCAGGGGCAATTGCGCTATCCCCCGCCGCGGGCGCAACTTCTTTGGCTGACGCGGCATCATTCCCGTCGCTTGCCATCGCCTGATGACCCGTCTCATGATGATCCGTTGCCAGAGTTTGATCCAAATCGGAACCGGCCACTGCGGTGTTGACCTGTTCCGCATTCGCCAATTCCGCACTGGCTATCCCTGAGCTAGCCTGTTCACCCGTGGCCTGATCGATACTCTCGGGCGCGTCTCCGCCAGATGGCGGGATCGTGGAGTTTTCCTTGGGGGTTTCCGACTTTTTGTCCGTCTCGATCCGGGTGCTGACCAATACGCCCGACTTTTTGAACACCCGGCGCAGTTTTTCACGCAGGTCGGCCCGTTCGCTAAAGTCCTCCGCCAGAATGTGTCCCACGCCCAGCAGCACATCCGCCACGGTGGGAAGCTGCTTATCGGAATTGATAAAATCCGCCGCCCGCAGATCTAGATTCAGGGCCGCTTCCGCCCCGGTAAGAATCTCCAGGGCCAGCGGCTCTAGCTGCCGTTCGCGGGCCAGCGTGGCCAGCGTTTGCTTCTTGGGCTTGTAGGGAAGATACAGATCTTCCAGTCGCTTGATATTTTCGGCTCCGCTGATAGCGGCGGCTAACTCGGGCGTTAATTTGCCCTGGGAGTCGATCGAGCGGAGGATTGTTTGCTTTCGCTCGGCCAGCAAACGCAACTTCGTCACCCGGTCTTCGATTTGACGAATCTGTTCTTCGTCCAGACCGCCGGTTTGATCCTTGCGGTAACGGGTGATAAAGGGGATGGTGTTGCCATCATCCAGTAAGCGAACGACATTCTCGACACTGTGTAACGACAGGCCAAGACCATGGGCCACAGGGGCCAGATCAATCGTGGTGGTCAAGCTCATCGGGAGAGATCACCGAATTACAACAAAATGGGGGGTCATCAGGTGGGGACGACTGTCCCGACGACCACGTCCCAAGCGCAGTACGCCAAATTTGGATTATTTCTACCTACGAAATCGTCCCGCAATCTATTCTTTTTAGGCTAGCATTGTCAAGCAGGGGAAATGTTTACCCACAAACAGCGCGTCCCATCCCCCCTCTCCGGGAAAAAATTGCATCCCATTTGTTAGTTGCTGGCAGCCTTTTGCTGTTAAAATGGCAAATTTCGGAATTTTCCCTCATATTTCGCCTCATAAGCGCCGATGAATACGCCCACAGGCTGGAATTGCACTCGCAAAGCAAAGGATTGCGATAGCGGGTGCCCGCACAGAATGCTGTGAATTCCGGCAATTTACAAACAACCCTGTCGACGTAAGGATGCGTCTATCTATGGTGCGAAGCGCGCTCAAAGTCTACTGTGGGCCGGAGGATTCCGCCGATAACCGGCTGTCCCTATGTGACCACCCCCATTCCGTGACGGTTCCCCTGGGCGAAATTCTGCCAATGCTGGCGGACGCGGTTCAAAGCCGTCGGACCTGGCTAGTGGATTTTGCCAATGACGGAGTGACCATTAGCACGGATTTATACGAAGTCATCCTGGCTTACCAGCATTATCGTCGGCCTTCCGCCTAAATTGGGCAAATTCCCCAGACGCCCACTTTTGGGGCATGGCAGTAACCGAGCATATTTCACTCTTGTAACAACACAGCACGCCACCAGAGATAACTCTCGGTGGCGTGATTGCGTTTGAGGGTCATATAGTATCTATCCCGGTCCGTGATGTTAGGGGTGCTCTTAACACCGCTAGCGGGGCCCACGACGTGGATAGGTAGTTGGTCAGCCTGCCATTTTGACAGAAATTGTCATTTGGTCGCCCTGGAAATGTTTTTTTATCCCGCGGACTTTTCTGTCTGAGGCGTTTGTCCTGTCTGAAACTCTAGGCGAGGGCCATGGGCAAGAGCGGACAGGAAAAGTGGTTTTTGGATGCTGGTTTTTGGTTTTGGCAAGCCAACCTGGGTGGCCGTGATCGAGCCTGTCTTGAAATTTGTATTTTCATCCTAAAACCTGACTGTGAACTGGACATACGTAAAGTCAAGTTCGTTTCCCACCGGCCGCAGGTTCTTGACAAAGTCCCCGGCAAAGAAGTGGCTGTAGCCAAATAGCACATCGGTGTTGGGGTTAAAATTGTACTGCCACGTCAGATCCAGCTCTTGGCCAACATAGCTGCCCGCATTGCCCGTGGGGTCAAATAAAATCGGCGTGCCGCCCGCGTTATACAGCGCGTCCCGCGGTGAATCCAGGAAAAAGATATGGTGCCAAATCAGGAACGTGCTCTTTTTGCCGGTGGCCAGCGTTAACTGCAGGTTTATATCGTGGATGTTTTGCCGCGCGACCAAATCCATAAAACCAAAGTATCTGTGTACCAGGCCAAAATACTGAAAGAACGTCCCATGCACTGCATCATTGGGGTCTTGGTCACCCGAGGCGTAGTCGTAGTACAGCATGAGTTTGGGTTTGTATTGACGTTTGCTCCAGTCGCGTCCCAGGCCGGCGGTGGCAAAACCGGCGGACTGTGTTTGCTGGCCAAAGTCTCCAAACTGATACCCCCCCTCGCAGTCCCAAAACAGCGACCCGTCGCCAAAGTAATCTAGCTGCTTCCCCGACCACCGCATGGCAAACAGCATCGGATCATAATCCACCGGAAAGAACTGCGTGCCGGGCCCTTCATATTCGGCAAAGCGTAAAAAGTAAAAATCATAGGTCTGGTCTTTTTTGCCTTTGTAGGTCGTATACAACCCGATGAACTCCTGGCTGTCGTCCGCGCTGTCAAAGTTGCGATCCCCATTAACGTGCTGGGACGCCGGGACCGGCCTCACCCAAAATCCGTCCATGTTCCATTCCTTGCTGGCGTACCAAATCTTCGCCCCGTCAAATGTCCGCCGAGTATTCGCCCAGTCCAGGGGAGAGATCAACCGCTGTTCGCCATAGATGAGTTCCTGGCGGCCGACGCGGGCCTTGTATTTTCCCTCGCCATTATTGTACAGCAACAAATCGCCAAAGAGATTTTGCGCGTCAAAGCGGTTTTCCTCGATGACGCGCGGGGGGAAGTCCTCGTAGTTGCTTTGTGCGTCCAGGGCTTCGGCGTACAGCCGGACCAGCTCGCCGATCTCGGCATTGGCATACAACCGCACGCGATGCAACAAAAACTCATCGCTGGTGTTGCTAAAGTTAGTTCCGCGCAAATTGCTTTCGTTGTGATACCGCGCGCGGTACTCGCCACCAAAGTCCAGATAAGTGCAATCCCCGAGCTGCCACCGCTTTAGCCGATGTCCATAAAATTTGTCCTGCGATAATTGCTCAAAGTCATTGTCATAGAACACCCCTTTAAATGGCGGAGGGGGCGGGGGAGTGGGCTTCTTCTTAGCGGGGGGTTTTTCTGCTTCTGCACTGCCGCCAGCGGTGGGATTCGCGACTCCCTGGGGGGCCATCGCGTCCAAATTTTCCAGATGATCCAGTGCTTCCAGATTGCTGGCCGGTTCTACTAGTTCCTCCTCGGTCCCGGCATTCAATTCGGTATCTAACGCAACCGCCCCCTCCTTCGAACTCTCCACATCCCCCATGTCAAAAGCTTCCCCCACAGACAAGGAGGGCTCAGGCAAGGGGGCCAAACGGGGCGCGCTGGCCACGGGCCGGGCGTTTTGCTCCACCTCTTGTTGACCCTGGCTAAATTCCGGGGCGAAAAATCCAATCGCGGCGCACAAGGCAATCCTACGTAAACGAGCCAGTGGCGACATTGTTCAATCCTTGAACAAAAAGCATTCATAAAACCCTGCCGGGACATAGCCGGCGGGTTTTCAAAAAATCAGGCGGGAACAGAAGGCAGGCGGGTAAATCTTGCAGGCTTGGATTATCTTCGTACCACCACGATTCAATCCATCAAAAAAATCCTCAAAAGTTAGACATCTCTAAGTCCATGATAAATCACCACTTATGAGATTTATTCTATGCCTGACAGGATTTCGCGCAGCCTGCCAGTTTTTTGCACACTGACGCTGTTGAGCCTGCATGACCACATGGCCAACGCTTGCCTGCGAAATATGCAATGCCAGGACTAGGGTATTTTAACAGTGCTGTTGAGCAGGCTCATAATTTATTTTAAATCGCAATGGCAAAGCGATTTATAACAATTCAAAAATCCTACGAACCATCTTTGGCACAGTGGTTGCCAAAGGATAGTCCACCAACTGGAACTCCATCTGTTCAGCGACCTTTCCGGCGGAGGGAAGCGGTTTGCAAAACGGGCTGGCGAATGCCACGGCAACAACGGTCAGCCATTCAATTCCGCGCATGCCACTTATAGTACCTTTCCTTCGAAACTCACAGCCAAGCCCTGCTGGGGGCGATTTTGGTCAAGCCCCCCCACTCCCCCAACCGCAATCCTCGCGTCCCGCGCGAATGATTCTCTGTGAAGTAGCGGAATTCGACGTGTCATTACCCCGTAGCGGAATTCACCAGAATTCCGAAAAACACGCAATCCACATCAGAACAGCGGCGAGTTCCTAGACTTGCCTATTTGCCTAGAACTCTGGCGAGTTCTGCTACCGTCAACCCTAGGCAAACAATTCCTTGATGACCTTGCCGCTATTGGCGATTTTCATGGGGCGGCCGTTCTTGCTGGTAAAGGTGGTTTCCAGGGAAATATCCAACGCCTTGAGCACGCTGGCCATCAGGTCCTGCGAGGTGTAGGCCTCGCTGGTGACCTCTGTCCCGTCGGAGTTGGTTTGACCGACGGCCAAGCCTTGCTTGAACCCGCCGCCCCCAACGACCACGCTCCAACTACGGGCCCAGTGGTCGCGTCCCGCCGCGCCATTGATACGCGGGGTGCGGCCAAACTCGCCCATCCAAATCACCACGGTGTCCTGCCACATCCCCCGTTCAACCAGATCGCCCACCAGGGCGCTCATGGCCTTATCCATTTCGGGCAATTTTTGATTCTGCAGCGTCGGGAAAATATTGTTGTGATTATCCCATCCCCCCAGATCGACTTCGACAAAGGGGACGCCGACTTCAACCAGACGACGGGCCATCAGGCAACTACGGCCAAAACCGGTCATGCCATAGCGGTCGCGCACGGCCTGCGGTTCGTTATTGACGCGGAACGCGTCCATTTGCTTGCTGGTCATCAGGTTCCAGGTTTTCTTTTGGACGTTCAGATGGTCCAGCGCCGCCGGGCCGCGATTTTGGGCGATAAAATTGCTTTCCATGGAATCCAGCATCGCCCGCCGCAAGGCCAGTTGCTTGCCATTCAGGCCCATATTGAGATCCCGCACGTCGCCATTGGCATTCACCACAAAGGGCGCCCAGGTCATGCCCAAGAAGCCCGGGCCAACGCTGCCGCCGCCAACCGACACAAAGGGGGGAATCTCTAAATATGGAACCTGATCGACCAATTCATGGGCGATGACCGACCCATAGCCGGGATGTTCGATATTGGGATTGGGGACGTAACCGGTGTGCATGTAGTAGCGGCCGCGGCCATGGTCCGCCTCGCGGGTGCTCATACTGCGGACGATGGACATATGCTTCATCAGCTTGGCCATTTCGGGCAGATGTTCGCAAATTTGCACGCCATCGGCGCTGGTGGCGATGGGCTTGAACTGGCCACCGGTGGGTGCGCCGGGCTTGAGATCCCACAGGTCGATCGTGGAGGGGCCGCCCCCCATCCATAACAAGATCGCGGCCTTGTGCTTTTGCCGCATATCCTGCGCATTGACCATGAGGGTGTTGGTAAAGTTGATCGCCGGCGCGGCCATCAGCGCCGAAGCGCCCGCCACATGGCTCATAAAGTGACGGCGGGACATGCCCGCGGGAATGGCATTGAACATGGTGGAAAAGTGGAAAGTGGGGAGTGGATGGTGAAGAGAGAAGAGTGGATCGTGGTCAGTGGATACTGAAGTGTACTGTGCAGTAAGAAATCAGCTTTAGTGGTTGAGGATGAATTCGTTGGTGTTGAGCAGTGCCCACCAAATATCCTGCAGGGCAGTCACGACATTTCCTTTGTGATAGGCCAACACTTGGTTGCAGCCGTTTAGTTCGGCATTGGTGGGATACCGCGTCAGGGCCGCCAAATACAAATAGTTCACCTTTTCCTTGGCATTCAGACTGCTATCCTGCGCGACACGGGCCAAAAAGCTGCCATCCCGCGTGTTTGTCGCCTGGCGAATCAAATCGCCGTTAAACATCATCAGCACCTGCGGAATCGTGCCGTTAAAGGTCGTCGCGTCGTCCCCCTCGTCCGTGCCAAAGGCCACCGTGAACTGACGCAGCCAATCGGTCTGCGCTTTTTGTTGTTCGTCCGCGGAACCCTTGTACGCCTGGGTGGCCGTCATGAGCGAGTTATACAGTTCCTCGGCCCGCATTTGCCGGAGGTAAAACCGGCTAAATTTGGGCTTTTCGCCCAGGCTGGGGTCGTCTAGCTTGTTTTTGCCGGTCCCCACGCTGGATAAGGCATACGGTTCGCTGAGGACGATCCAGCGGATCAGTTCCTTGGTGTTAAAGCTGTGCTTGCGAAAATCCGCCGCCAAGCGATCCAACAATTCGGGATGCGTGGGGGCGTTATGCGGACCCATGTCGTCAATGGGCTTGGTAAAACCATATCCCAAAAAGTGCCCCCACATGCGGTTGACCATGGCCTTGGGCATTTCGGGGGAATTAACGATGATTTTCGCTAATTCGGTCCGACGGTCGACCTGACTGACCATGCCGTTTTTGTTAATTTCGGTTTTGCCATCGACAAAGATCGGATAAGCCACGCTGACCACGCCATTGCGCAGTTCGTAGTACAGTTCGGCTTTTTCGGGACTGTTCCCCTCGCCGCGAAAATCCTCATTGACGAGTGTGACGCTTTCCACCATCCGGCGGGCAGCGCGGTCGACTTTGGTTTTGGTCTGGCGAAAGAACGCGTTAAGCTCCCAAAACTGGTTTTGCTTGTACTCATTAAAAGGGTGATTGTGGCACTGCGTGCATTGGACCTGCATCCCCAGGAAAAGTTGTGCGGTTTTGGCCGTGGCCTGGACGCCGTTTTCTTCCATTTTGCCCGAAAGAAAATTCACCGCGCCGTTGGAGTTGGCCTCCCCCGGGGTGTTGCTGCCGGTGGCGCTGACCAACTCGTACACTAAGGTGTCATAGGTCTTATTTTTGAGGAACGACAATCGCAAATACTGCTTCATCGCCTCGCGGTTGACCATGCTGCGCTGCTGGTCTTCCTCGCGCGAGGGACGGCCGATTAACATGACTTCCCAAATTGCTTCCCAATTACGGGCGTACTCTTCTTGATATTCGGGGGAAAGCAGTCGATTGACCAGTTTGAGCCGCTTATCAGCGGAACGTTCCTTCAGAAACACTCGAGCCTCATCCGCCGTGGGGATGCGGCCCAATACGTCCAAGTAAACCCGGCGCAGCCATTCGCCATCGGTCGCATAAGGAGAGGGAGTAACCTGATTATCTACCCAACCCTTGCGAATCATTTCGTTGATGTAGGCAACTTGGGGAATTCCATAACCCTGCTGCTTGCTTTGATTGGGACGATTTTCTGTGGTACTCTCCCCCTTTGCCGCGGGGGCCGCTGGCACCGTATCCGGAGAATCCCCGGTGGTTGATGTCGTTTTAATCAGAGAAGCGGCGGGTTTGGTGGAAACCTCTTCCGCAAGGAGATCATGCTCGCGGGGGTTACTTAACATGCCCAAACCCCAAACAGCCACCAACAGCAGCATGCCGCCTTTAAATAACAAACGCGGTTGTAAAGCTCGACGGGAAGATTTCATCACTGCTGATAACCCTTGTGATTCAAACAAATCGTTGTGGCGGCAACTGAGCCAACCTCACAAAACTATAAACGGCAATGATTTATGATAAATAACCATTCTGCCAGTGGTCAAATTGCGGTTTTCCAGAGCTTTCCATCTCCCCTTGCAAAAGGGAACATGGATCCCTTTTGGTAAGGTAAAACGAGCGGGCCAGCGAAAGGACCCAAATTCTTAATTCCGCAAAAGACCGGATGACCGACCACAAATTGCCCCCCCATTTTGCCTGGGCAACTCACTTTCAAAAGCTAGCCTAGCCGGTTCATACTGAGATATTCGCAAAAAATGGGGGCCTTATTGCATTTGACGCGCGGCGGAAGCTCTGTATTTGGTCAAACTAAAATATTTTTAAGAAAATTCGCATTCTGAGCAAAAACGACGTTTGCATGCTAGAAAATCCCTCTAAGGCATGCCGCAAAAAAGAACATGTGTTGCAAAAAGGCACACACAAAATGCAACAGGCGAGCCAAAATACTGGGGGGGTATTTTGGCTCGCCTTGTTGTGGTGCGAAAACCACGGTGCTTGGCTTGTTCTCCGAGGGCTTTTGGACTGTTAATCCCAGTACCCACAAGCAAAACACTGGTTTTCGAAAGCTAAAACTGCGCCTCTCAACTCAACCGGCCCATGTAACAGAGTCGTTTGCCTCTTCTCTGTGCTGGCCCCAATCGAGTTGAACTAATTAATTGCAAAAGCCGTGCCAAACTCATATTGTGCTGGTTTAGCTTCTTGTCTGACAGGCTTTCTTGGCGTTTGGTGGTTATTTTTTTGCGGTTTAACGCAAAACGGATTTAATAGTCTACTTGCTCTGTGTTCATACCAAGAACCATGGTCAACAACTTGCCACGCCTTATCAGCAGTTACAAAAAGTTTTAAGATGTGGGTGAACTTTAGGCACGCCTGTATCTTCGTAGGGGCGGGGCGCGGCTCACCCGCGCTAGACGGAATCCTCTTACATCATCATCTTTTTCATTTATTTTTATGTCTACCCGCGGTGCCGCGTTTGCCGGGCTGTCCGTGGCGATCACCACTCCCTTTCGCAATGGGGAAGTCGATTACGCCACCCTCAGAACTCAAATTGATTTTCAGATTGCCGCCGGGGTGAATTGCCTGGTGCCGGTGGGCACCACCGGCGAGTCCCCCACGGTCTCGCACGAAGAGCACGAGCGCGTCATCGCAGAAGTGATTCAACATGCCGCGGGACGGGTCAAGGTCATGCCCGGCACCGGCTCCAATAGCACCCGGGAGGCGCTGCGGCTGACGAAATGGGCGGCCAAACAAGGGGCCGACGCCGCCCTCATTGTGGCTCCCTATTATAATAAACCGACCCAAGAGGGATTTTACCAACATTTTCGGGCATTGGCGGAAGAGACCGCGCTCCCGCTGTGCGTGTATAACATTCCGGGACGGACGGGCAAGAATATCGAGCCGGAAACCATCGCCCGCATGGCCGAAAGCAAGAATATACAAATGGTCAAGGAAGCGACCGGCTCCCTGGACCAAGCGTCGCAAATCGCCGCACTGACCGATTTAACCCTGCTGAGCGGTGATGACAGTCTGACACTCCCGCTGCTCAGCATTGGCGGGGAGGGAGTGATCAGTGTCGTGGGCAATATCGTCCCCGGAGATATGCTCAAACTGCTGGCGGCCTGGCAAGCGGGCAATGTGACCTCGGCGCGCGAATGGCACCGCAAACTGTTTTTTCTTTGCCGCGATCTGCTGGGCCTGGCCACGAATCCCATTCCCATCAAAGCGGCGATGAAGCTGCTCGGCCGGGATACGGGGGAATTGCGACTGCCAATGACCCCGCTGGATTCGGCGACCGAGGGAAAATTGCGTCTGACCCTGGCGCAGTACGGCCTCCTCTAAACCACTTGCGATCCGGGTTTGCAATCACTTTGTTCGCCGCGTTATACCACACCAGCGCCCCCCAACTTTTGCCGTTCAATTCCCCGCATGCAACCCGATCCCGTTGATTTGCATAAGCTGCAGCAAGCGATTTTGGACTCTGCCAGTTATTTGCGCGTGGATCAGGATTTGGGTTTTTTGCAACGACAGGACATGCGGGCGGTGCGGTTTCAATTGGAATTGCTCAAGCCGGAAGTCGCCTTTAAGGAACAGCGCATCCGGTCGACCATCGTGGTGTTTGGAGGAACGCAAATTATCGAACAATCCGCGGCGGAGCAGCGCGTGGCCGCGCTGGAAACTTCCCTGGCCGCCGATCCTGAAAATCCGCAGCTGTTGCGGCGAGTGGCGCGGGCCCGGCGGCAACTGGGCAATGCGCATTACTATGACGAGGCGCGGCGGTTTAGCCGGTTGGTGTCCGGAACGTGCCAGGTTGACGGAACATGCGATTATGTGGTGGTGACTGGCGGCGGGCCGGGCATCATGGAGGCGGCCAATCGCGGCGCGCACGACGTGGGAGCCAAGTCCGTCGGACTAAACATAACCCTGCCCGAGGAACAGGCCCCCAATCCCTACATTACGCCGGAGCTCTGCTTTCAATTTCAGTACTTTGCCATTCGCAAGTTTCATTTTTTGCTCCGGGCCAAGGCGCTGGTCACTTTTCCCGGCGGATACGGCACGTTGGATGAACTGACCGACGCCTTGACCTTGCGGCAAGTCCGGCGGATGCAGGCGATTCCGATCATCCTTTACGGCACGGAATACTGGAAAAACGTGATCGATTTTCAGTATTTGGCGGATGAGGGGGTCATTGCCGACGAGCATTTGGACCTGATTAGCTACGCCGACAACCCCGAGCAGGCGTGGCAACAGATTTTGGACTTTCACAAGCCGGAAAATCAGTATTGGCCGACGGTGAGCTAGGGTGGGGTGCTTTAGTCAAGGCGAAGTTTGAACTAAATGATGTCTCGCGCTGGATCCGCATCTTCTGCTGGCAATAGTACCGTGGGCCAACGGCCCTGGCTGTCGCAGGTTGGGCCGTTGGCCCACAGTCTAAGACTCAATAGACACTCTACTGAAACGCTTTTTGCCATTATTTGATTCGTTGGATCAGCTAAAAGTGGATGGGACTTTCTATACAGCTCCCCCCTACTCCGCCATTTCATTTAATAACTCCAGCGCCGCGGCCACCAGCTTTTCTCCACAACCAGGCACTAATGGACAGGTTGTCGGCTCGTAATTTCCCTCCTGGAACGCCCGCCGCGTCGGCACGTAATAATCCACATCGTTGGTAAGGCTAATCACAATCGTATTTTTAAAGGGGGAACCCGCCTTGATCGCAATGCCCAATTCCACAAAGACTTCGTGCGGCAAGGTGACGATCGCCGTGTCCCGATCCAGCCGAATCGCCTGGACTTCCTTGGGGACATTTTCACCATAATCCCGCCAATGCGCGATTTGAAACATTTTGCGGTAGGCATCCACGACTGTCAAAAACGGCTTGCCATTGCGATCAAGGGTATTAATGATATTTTCCGCCTCCATGCGTTCCACCTCGGTAATCGGGAGGACCGGCACGGTGATTGTCTTGCTTTTCATCGCTAACAGATCCGGCGCGACGGATCGGGCAAAAGGGACCGCCTGGCCGATCGTTTTTGCCAGTGTTTGCCCCACGGAGGCGTGATAGTTTTCTTGGCGGTCGCGTCCCTCGCGGACATCCAGATGATTGACATCCCCCGCGCACCCCTGCCCAAAGATCGAGATAAACTCCGGCGACTGCAATTGTTCGCGTAGGCCTATCTGCAAATGCCCGGGATAGCACGCTCCAAATTGCGGACCGCCATAAATGGCCGTGTGCATGGCAAAGACCGTCAATCCGCCCAAGGGTTTATCATTGACATCCCGCACCAACACAAACGGCAGGTCGGGATCCACCGGGCCTAATGGGCGCAAAATGTCGGGATTAAAATGACCCGAATTCCAACCCGTGCTCCCATCCTTCATCAAAAAGCGGCGATTGTACGCCATGTTCAATTGCTGCGGCACCGATAACGACAGCTTTACCGGCTGCAAAGAGGCATTGGCCCGCGCGATCAGGTCCACCCAGGTGTCGCGCAGTTTGGCCGGATAATCAAACGGTTCGCGCGGGTCGGTGCCATTGTGCTCGGCCAGCGCCCGCGCGTGCAGGGCCTCGCGCAGGGGGCCGTAATACTCTGGCCCGCCATGCGTGTGGGTGGCGGTGATGGCGATATGTTCCGCGGGAATGCCGGTCTTTTCAGCGGCTAATTTGCGGGTAGCGGCGGTCAAATCGCGCGGGACCGAGGTCAAATCATTGCCAATGATGACAATTTTTGTTTTTCCCTGGGCCAAGACCAACACTTTAGCATAGAGCGGGTCGGTCACGCCCGTACTGATCAGTTCGGTGTAATTGCCGGCCCGTCGCCAACCCACGGGAGGAGTGATATCCGCCGTGGCAAAGCCGGCCTGAAATTCGGCGGCGGATGAGTTCACTGTCCAAGCCAAAGCACCATACCAAAACAGCAGGAAAATTTGCAAAAAGCGTACCATAAATAATAATGATGGAAACGAAGAGTGTATTAAGAATGAAATAATAGAGTCACTGCTTGTCAATTCAATCTAGCAGCAACAAATGGGAAATGCGAATGCTATCAAATTGTTAATTTAAAACAGATGAATCAGGCCTTTGGCCAGCGGAATTGGTTAATAATTCAAAAATTTACAAAGCCAATAAGTACAATAATCTTCCGACGAAAGTCATCACTGGTGCATGACTACTTTTGAAAACATCAGCAATATGCCCTACACCATGAGTGGCCACCTATTGCGCCAACACCTCCCGCACAAAGTCCACTTGCGGCTTGCCTCCCCCCTTAATCGCCGACCCTTTCATAAACTCCGACACATACCGCAGCCGCTCCTTGGGCCGGTCCGGATCATTAAAGTTATCCCCTTTTTGCAAAATCGGGCGATGTTCCGGAATCCCGCCGAACGCCCGCGACCCCGCCGCCTGGCATGGATACCAATTTCCCTTTCCTGCGGCGTCCTCCAAATAAAACTCGGGATAGCAATGTCCCGGCACCCAGACCGTGCGGGCGGGAATTTTTTGCAATCGGCATAGGGCGATAAAGAGTGACGTCAGTTCCTCGCAGTCGCCGGTGCCGTCCCGTACCGCCTTGGCCGCTCCCTTGATCGGGCCTTCCTTGTATTGCACCTTATCGCGCGTCAAATCATAGATCGCTTCCACCCGGGCCCAACCGGTCGCCTCGGCGGGGAGTTCCTTAGTCAATTTGATAATCTCCCGGTCGCCCAATTCAATCAGCGGACTGGTGCCAAGGTATTTTTTTAACTCATTGCTAGGCTTGGGGGGTATCTTTAGCTCGTCAGTCTTTTCTGGCGGTACCAGTGAATGCCGCTCGATTTCATAGATCGTATAGGCCTCGGCGATTTCGTTGGCCTTGAGACTGGGGATGGTGATCACCATTTGCCGCACCCCGCCAGCGATATTATTGATAAAGGTCACGTTCCGCACATTCGGCGTCGCTTTTTCCTCGACCACTTTTACTTTTTGCTCGGGCCAATCGATGGGCACCGGCGTGGTGATTCGCAACCCCGCGCAGGGACCGCCATTGGCCACGACCTTGGCCCCCACTTTGAGCCGTTGCACCAATTTTTGATCCAGCTTGGGTGCCGCGTCCGACTGCTCGGGCTTCTCCTCTTCAAATTGCGCCCGCGCGGCTACTGGAAACGCCAACGCACAACACACGACCCAAGCCAAGGGAAAAAAGTGCCAGTTTTTGATCGAGTTCATGGAACTTCCCCGAGTAGCGTTAACATATAAGTGGCCTAGAATCACAAACATCCCAACTATCCCATTTTAACAATTTACCAACCCGGGTAGCGAACGTTTTTTTGGCAAGTTGCTCTTTTAGGATCTGCTTTTTCGGCCATTAACATCCCCCAATACACATATTCCGCATAATCGCCCCGCGTTATTCGATTATTCATTCTAAAGCATTATTTGGCAAATATTTACAGAGCAACCATACTTCTTCATGGCTCTGGTTAGCCCAGTGTGCATTTTCGCCGCGGCGGTTAACAGTTATGATGCGTGACTATGAACATTTTGGTTGAACTACGAAATTCATTAGCTGCCGCGTTAGCCGACTGCGGAGGCTCCACCCCCGAGTTACTGGAAACGCTGCGCCCCGCCGGTGATCCCAAATTTGGCGATTATCAGGCCAATTGCGCCATGTCCCTGGCCAAAACACTGGGCAAATCCCCGCGTGAGGTGGCGACGCAAATTGCCGCCAGCTTGCAAAAAAATCCCAATTTTGCCGCGCTGTGCCACCCACCGGAAATAGCCGGACCGGGGTTTATCAATATCCGCCTGCGAGATGAGGTCCTGGCCCGCCACGTCGCCGCCAATCTGTCCGACCCACGCTTGGGCGTGCCGCGGGAATCCCCCGCTCGGACTTTTGTCATTGACTATTCAGGCCCAAACGTGGCCAAACCGATGCACGTGGGCCATATACGATCGACCGTGATTGGGGACGCCCTGGCGCGGACATTACGGTTTTTGGGCCATCGAGTGGTTGGCGACAATCATGTGGGGGACTGGGGAACGCAGTTTGGCATGATCTTGTACGGGTACAAGCATTTTGTGGATGCCGCGGCGCTCGAGCGGCAACCGGTGCAGGAACTGGCCCGGTTGTACAAACTGGTCCGGCAACTGGTCGATTACCATGCCGCCGTAATCAACCTGCCTAAGCAGCAAGAGGTACTGGCCCAGCGCGAGGCGGCACTTGCGCGGCAAAAAGCCGAGGTTAGTCCCGATCCAAAAACGGCGAAGCAACAAGAGAAGGCGATACGCCAGCAAAGCGAATCGCTGGCGGAACTGCGCGAGGAAGTGCGCGGCCTGCAAAAGCGGATCGCCACGGTGTCAGAATCCGCCGAGCTAAGCCAACTAGCCGCCGCGCATCCCGGCATCGGCGCCGCGGTTTTGGCCGAAACCGCCAAGCTACACGCGGGAGATGCGGAAAATGTGGCTCTCTGGCAACGCTTTTTACCCGCCTGCCGGGCCGAAATCGACCGCATTTACCAGCGGCTGAATATCCAGTTTGACACGCAGTTGGGCGAAAGTTTTTACCACGAGCGGCAAGCTCCGCTGGTTGAGGAGCTTTTGGCAAAAGGGATCGCCACGACCAGCAACGGGGCCACGGTCGTGTTTCTCGACGGATTTGACACGCCGATGCTCATTCGCAAGCAGGACGGCGCGTACCTGTACGCCACCAGCGACCTGGCAACCATTCAATACCGGCTGGACCAATATCAGCCAGAAGAAATCTTGTACGTGGTGGATCATCGGCAAAGCTTGCACTTTGAACAACTGTTTGCCGCAGCACGGCGCTGCTGGAATCTCGATCATGTGCGCTTGCGGCATATCAAATTTGGAACGGTCCTCGGCCAGGATGGCAAACCGTACAAAACCCGCGAAGGAAAGGCCGAGGGGCTGGACGCGCTGTTGGATGAGGCCATCGAGCGGGCGGCGCGGGAACTAGCCTCCCGCCGGGAACAGATCACACCCGACCCAGCCGCCGAAAGCCCAATAACCGCTCAGCAAGACGGTATTGCCCGGATCGTGGGCCTGAGCGCGGTCAAATACGCCGATTTGTGCCAGAACCGCGAAAGCGATTACCAGTTTGACTTTGACAAGATGTGCGCGTTAAAGGGAAACACCGCGGCGTACATGCAATACGCCTATGCGCGGGTAAAAAGTATATTTGAGCGCGGGGGGCGGGGGAGTTTGGACCAAGCGGGAGAGATCTTAGGTCAGGGGGAGTTACGACTGGAGCATCCGGCGGAACGGGCGCTGGCCTTGGCGGCTTTGCGCTTTCCCGAGGCGATCGCACTGGTGCTGGCGGACTATCGCCCCCACCAGCTCACAACGTATTTGTTTGAACTGGCTAATCAGTTTAGCGCGTTTTATGAGGTTTGCCCCGTGCTGCAGGCGGACACGCCGACGCAACTGGCGACGCGACTAGCGCTGTGCGCCTTAACGGCGCGGGTGCTGCGCCAGGGGTTGGAATTATTGGGGATCGAAGTGGTGGAACGGATGTGAGGAGGATTGAGTGCTTTTATTGTAAAGTAATTACTGTTATTTTTCCCGGCGGACAGACTTTTGATCAGCGATGATCGAAGGAAAACGAAAGACTCGCTCTCGTACCCTAAAAATCGCTGGTTTACGCGGGATTTTAGTCCACTTTTTTCCAGTGGGATGGCTTATCTTGGCCTCTCAAATCTGGTATCTTATGGTGTGATTTTTGACTTGTGAAAAATTCCGCCAAACGCGCATTTTTCACGGTTTTGCCTCATTCCGGAGAGGGGGGGCCAAGTGCGTGCGGCGATGCGACTTCGCCGGGATGACTTGTGCCGTGCGCCCTCCCCCGCTGGGTAACAATTTACGCCTCTGGATTTTGTCATTTTGCCCGAGTGGAGCGTCGTGTGGACGGAGTTGTGACGATAGCCCCCGTGCCTGTGCTCGATATTCCCGGCCCCTGGCCGCGGAATGAGGGGCACACGGAATGGCCATCCACGATTTCCCTGGATACCCCAGCGCCTTCCCCTCCCCACTCCCGTGGCAATTCACGACATTCACCCAGCAGCCCCAAGCGCCCTGCGGATTCCTCCCCACCACAAAATCCTCCCCCATCACAGACCACGAATTTTTCCCCACCTCGGGGAACACAAAGCTTTGCTGCCGGAGTGGAAAATCGCCTTGCCACGGAGGCGCTCCAAACCCTTGCCGGGGAATTAGGCACCTTTTATAACCCGCTTGTGCTGTTAGGCCCCCCCGGTTCGGGAAAAACCCATTTGGCCCGGGGATTGGCCGATATTTGGCGCAATAAATTAGCCAATCCCGCCCAAGTTATTTGTTTAACCGGTGCTGATTTTGCCCAATGTGTCACCCAGGCACATGAACGCCAACAGGTTCGGCCTTTTCAAGAACGGATCCGCCAAGCTGTTTTGTTGGTGGTGGATGACGTTACGCAATTGGCGGGAAAGCGGACCGCCTGGGTGGAATTGCAAGCCGCCCTGGACGACTTGGTGGCCAGCGGGTCGCAGGTGGCACTGACATCACGCCTACCACTTGAACGGATCAATGGCCTGGGGGAGGCGCTCTTGGCCCGTTTACAAGGTGGTCTAACCGTACAACTGCAACTGCCGGATGTTGCCAGCCGCGCGTTATTGTGGGAGCGTTATTTGGGATTATGGGGAGTGGATCTGGCCCCGGGCGTTGTTCCTTATTTGGCGCAGCGTCCCAATATTACCGCGACCGAGATTTTTTGCCAGGCGGAGCGAATTGCCTCCCTCGCCCCCCAAAATTCCCTTTTGACCCCGGCCGAGGTCCGCCGACTTTTGCCCGGAGGAAAATCCCCCCTGCGGCCTAACATGCGGACTATAACAAATTTATGCGCGAAATATTTTGGCTTTAAAGCCCCCGATTTATTAAGCCCCTCGCGGCGACGGGCCGTGGTCAACGCCCGAAATTTGGCCATGTATCTGGCCCGCAGCCTTAGCGAAGTCAGCCTCGAGCAACTGGGGCGCCATTTTGGGGGGCGGGACCATACGACGGTTTTGCACGGTATTCGCACTATCGAACAACGTTTACGCACCGATCCTGATTTACGCCAAGCACACGAAGAACTTCGTAAAATGCTGGCTACCGCCGATTAAAGAGGAGTTTGGCAGCGGCACTATTTATGTCACTGCTGTATTGGACCTACACATGACTACAACCAGCCTGGCCCTTGATTGGGGAAAAACTGTTTTCATGTTGTCAATCAGCACGACCAGCCAACAACCACATCGCATACATACCCGCTCCTTGCGTGGACCAAAGATAATCCAACTGCCGTCAAACAACCGCGGAACATGCCAACGACAATTTTTCCACTGAGCCCAGGTCCCTCCAAAATAAACTTTTCCCCCGGTTAATCACATTTTTTTAGTCATGCCACCCAACCCTGGGCCTGTGTCACGTGACCTTGTATTACTACTGCTAATTTTTAACTATTTATTAAAAGAACAGAGCAACCAACCACGTCCGCACAAGTTCCTCCCCCGCAACTCCCCTTGGCTTGGACAAGAATGTTGCCTCTGGGAGATTTATCACCTTCGACCGGCTATATCACATTTAGCTGTATCACTTTAATCAGGGAAAGTTTACCACCAGCATGAAACTCAAGTTACCCCGCAGTGAATTTGCCAACGCGTTCGCCATTGCGGCCCAGGTTGCGCCGGTGCGCAGTCCCAAGCCAATTTTACAGAATGTAAAATTCATCGCCCGGGTCGATGGGGGGGAGCTTTTGGCCACTGACCTGGAAGTGGGCGTGCGGATTCGGGTTTCGGGCCTGACCGTGGACCAGCCGGGCGAGACCGTCCTGCCGATCGCCCGCTTTCGCAATGTTTTGGCGGACAGCCATGACGATGAGTTGGAATTATCCGTCACGGACTCGGGCGCGCTGGTCAAGGGAAAATCCTCCCGGATCAAGTTGGCCACCGAAAGCGTGGCTGAGTTTCCCTCTATCGCCGACTTTGCCGAATCCCGCTACCACCAAGTCCCCTGCCGCGTCATGCGCGAGCTTATTCGCCGCACCGTCTACGCCACCGATAACGAAAGCAGTCGCTACGCCCTGGGGGGGGTATTATTGGAACTAACCGCCGAAAAGGTCACCGCGGTCGGGACCGATGGCCGCCGCCTGGCCAAAATGGAAGGGCCCGCCAGCGCCGTGGGCGAACAGCCCGCTTCCGATCAGCCCACCATTGTTCCCACGCGGGCCTTGCAAGTGATCGAACGGGCCATCGGGGACGAAGGAGACATTAAACTCGCCGCGCGGGGAAATGACCTTGTGGTGTGCAGTGAAAAAATAACGTTGATCACCCGGTTGGTCGAGGGGCGTTTTCCCCGCTGGCGCGACGTCTTTCCCCATCGACCCTCGGCCCCGCGGATAGAGCTTCCCGCCGGCGCATTGGCCGATTCCGTCAAGCAAGCGGCGATTGTGACTAGCGATGAAAGCCGCGGCGTCAGCTTTCGCTTTACCGAAGGCAAGCTCTCGCTTCAGGCCAGTACCGCCCAAGTCGGCGAAGCCGACGTTGAACAGGTGATTTCCTATTCTGGCCCGGAATTAAAAATTTCGTTGGATCCCCGGTACGTGCTGGATTTTTTAAAGGTACTTCCCGTGGAACAGATTGTCACCTTTGAATTGGCCGAAGGGGTCGGTCCCGCTGTTCTCTTTAGCGATGACGGTCGTTATTCATACGTGGTCATGCCACTCAATCGCGACCGCTAATGTGAATTTTTTTGTTCCCTAGCCCCGACCTATTGTCAGGTAAAATTTTTCCCCCGTCCTCCATGGCCCAACCGCAAAAGATCAGCGAAATTTTGGCCCAGGTGATTGCCCGCCACGGCTATGCCCGCCAATCCGCCGCGGCCGTCGAAGCGGAGGTTTGGGCGCGGATAGCGGGGCGGTGGTCGGGTCAAACCCGCGTGGGTGAGCTTAAACGGGGGGTGTTGGAGATTTTTGCCGCCAGTAATGTCGCGATCATGGAGCTAGGCTTTGAAAAGTCGCGGTTATTGGCGGAGTTGGCCGCGGCGCTTCCCCAGGCCAAACTGAAGGATTTGCGGTTCAAGGTGGAGCCGCGCAAATAAGATTTTTAGGTGGACGATTTAGCTATCACGGACGATGGGGAAATCCCCGGAGTTGAGATTCATTTTTATAGAAAAACTTGCATGACCGCAGAGAACACGCCCGATCCCGTACCGCAGTCCCTTCCGTCCGCTCAGTCGGGCGAATACGGCGCGGACCAAATGAAGCACCTGAGCGACTTAGAGCATGTCCGCGCCCGCGCGGGGATGTACATTGGCGATACCAGCGTCCGGGGGATGCACCACCTGGTATACGAGGCGGTGGATAACGCCATTGACGAAGCCATGGCCGGCCATGCCAAGGAAGTCCTGGTCACCATCCATGTCGATGGCAGCGTCAGCGTATCCGATGACGGCCGCGGCATCCCCGTCGAGACGCATCCCGGCCTGAGCAAAGAACTGGGCCGCGAGGTCAGCACGCTGGAAGGGGTGATGACTGTGCTAAAGTTTGGCGGCAAGTTCGACAAGCAAGCCTACAAAACCAGCGGCGGCCTGCACGGCATCGGCGTAAAAACCGTCACCTTTCTGAGCGAATGGTGCCAGGCGGAGGTCCGCCGCGATGGCCACGTCTATCAGCAAGAGTACACCCGTGGCAAGCCCACGACCGACGTCCGCCGCATTGGCAAGGCGACCGGCACCGGGACCAAAATCACGTTCAAGCCCGATCCCGAAGTCTTTCACAATATCAAGTACGAATACAACATTCTTTACAATCGCCTGCAGCAATTGGCGTTTCTCAATCGCGGGGTAAAAATCACCCTGACCGATGAGCGCTCCAAGGAACAAGAAAGCTTTTTGTATTTGCGCGGCATTGTGGAATACGTCGAATTTCTCAACCGCGCGAGCGACGCCCTGCACGCCGAGCCGATCTCGATCTTTCGGGAACAAGACGATGTCGAGGTCGAAGTCGCCCTGCAGTACACCAACGAATACACGGAAAATGTGCACAGCTTTGTCAATAACATCAACACGATCGAAGGGGGGACGCATTTGGTCGGTTTTCGCACGGCCCTGACCCGCACGATCAACGCCTATGGCAAAAAGAACGAACTGTTCAAGGATATCACCCCCACCGGGGAGGATATTCGCGAGGGTCTGACAGCCGTCGTCAGTGTCCGCGTCCCCGAGCCGAAGTTTGAATCCCAAACCAAGGTCAAACTGAACAATGGCGAAGTCGAAGGGATCGTCAACACGGTCGTCGGCGAAATTCTGGCCAAGTTCCTGGAGGAATACCCCAAAGTCGCCAAGCTGATCGTGCAAAAGGGAATCATCGCCGCCGAAGCGCGCGAAGCGGCCCGCAAGGCCAAGCAACTCCTTCGCGACCGCAAGGGAGTCCTCAGCGGCGGCAGCCTCCCCGGCAAACTGCGGGACTGCACCAGTCGCGTGGTCGAACGCTGCGAACTATACCTGGTCGAGGGGGATTCCGCCGGCGGATCGGCGGAAGGGGGGCGGTTGCGGGATTTTCAGGCCATACTGCCCCTCCGCGGTAAAATCATCAACGCCTACAAATCCCGCGAGGATAAAGTCCTGGCCAATGAGGAAGTCCGCAGCATGATCGCCGCCATCGGCACCGGCATCGGCGACGACGCCGACCTATCGCGCCGCCGCTACAACAAAATTGTCATCATGACCGACGCCGACATCGACGGCTCGCACATTCGCACGCTGCTCTTGACATTCTTTTACAGGCAAATGTACCACCTGGTTGCCGGCGGACACGTGTACGTCGCCCAACCCCCCCTCTTTCGCGTTCGCGGCAAAAAAGAAACCTACTACATCCAAACCAACGAGGAAATGAAAACCCGCCTGCTCGACCTGGGCCTGGGGGACTGTTCCTTTCAGCCGGGGGATGGGCGGCAAATCACCGGCGCCGACCTGCGTAAACTATGTGAACTATTAGCCGGGGTGGAGGATGCCTTGATCGCGCTGGAACGCCGGGGTATTAGCCTGCGGGCCCACGCGCAGCGGCTGCGGGATGGCAAATTGCCGATCTACCATTTGTACCTGGGCAAACAGGAACATTGGTTTTATCAGCGGAACGAGCTGGACGAATTTGTGGCCGCCCAAGAGGCGCAATTGGGCAAGGAACTGGCCGTGACCGAAAACGCCCCCGCCGAGCCGGGCCCCGGGGGAGAACAGCCTAATACCACGGGGGACGGGGGGGGACAAACTGGAAGTGCGGCTGTCGCGGAAACAAATGGCGCGGGACCGGCCGTCCCCCCCGTGAACGGAACGACCGAAACCAACGGCAAGTCCAATGGCGAGGTCAAAGGGGCCTCCACGCTGCATATCGTCGATCTGCACGAGGTGCGGGCCATCAACGCCGCCCTGGCGGAGCTGCGCACGGCCGGGTTTGACATTCAGGCGCTCATCCCGCAGGAACGGACCGGCCGGGAGGAACCCCGATATGTCCTGCAACGGGGCGAACAGCAAAGCGGGATCGAGGACCTGCGGGGACTATTGGCGGCGGTGCGGGCGGCCGGCGAAAAAGGCCTGACGATTACCCGCTTTAAGGGCTTAGGCGAAATGAACGCCGAGGAATTGCGTGAAACCACGCTCGATCCGCAGAACCGCACCCTGTTAAAGGTCAGCATGGAGGACGCCGGCGCGGCGGATTCGCTGTTCCGCGTGCTGATGGGGGACAAGGTCGAACCCCGCCGCGAATTCATCGAAAAGCATGCGCTCGAGGTCAAGAATTTGGACGTGTAGCAGGCGAACTGGATTTTTTGTTGCTGGTATTTGGTTAGCCGCGACGCGTAGCGGAGCGCTTGACTGACGGTAAATACCGCTTGGGTGGCAGGGGCATAACTTGTTATGCTCACGGTAGTACGGATTTGTTTTCCCTCATCCCTCCCCCCGCGACCCTCGTCTCGCGACCCTATTCCCGTTCCCTGTTCCCTATTCCCCGATTGCCCTTCCGCCGATGCCATCGGCGGCTATGTTTCCCGCGACCCTCGTCTCGCGACCCCCCTCCCCTCCCCACGCCCATGCCTACTCCTGGCGAAATTATTGAACAATTGATGGCCACCATCGAGGCACGGCGGGCCAATCCGCCGGCCAAGTCGTACACGACCAGTCTGTTTCAAGCCGGGGTCCCCAAGATCTGCGCGAAAATCACGGAAGAGTCCGCCGAAGTGGTCGAGGCGGCCAGCGAGCCGGGTGACGCCGGCCGCGCGCATTTGATTTACGAATCGGTCGATTTGCTCTACCATCTGTTTGTGCTTTGGGGGCATCAGGGGATTCGCCTGGAAGAAGTCACGGCCGAAATGGCCCGGCGGTTTGGCGTCTCGGGCCTGGACGAAAAAGCCGCCCGGGGTGGGTAAGCAGTGGGGGTTGAACAATTACTACTGATCATCATCGCTTGGGAACAGGAAGAAATTTAGTCTAGCAGAAGCGCAAAAGGTTGCGTGATTTGCTGCTTTGATTGTTTCTATGGCAATAGTTACTGTACTAACAGACTCGAGTATGAGTGGCGAAGCAACACCTTTTTTTGTTACTCTCGACTTTACTCGCATTACTGAGTCATCATCTTGATTTTTCAAGTTCGTCAGCCAATTTGAATGCATTAATTGATTGCGTCGTTCCTCCGAAGCTGTACACATCTTAGCCGCGTTGATAAAATCAGCCGTTATTTGTCTTGTTTCCTCATTATCTTCCTTGAGTCGCGAATAAGGAAGTTGGTTACCTTGAAGAATGATCGGAATTTTTGCAAAAAGCTTTACCAGTGTGGCGAATGGAAGCTCGAATAGCACTGCCATTGTTAAAGGTGGTGGCACGTCTTTAATTCCAGGATGCAGGAAGCGTCCGATGGCAAAAACGAGCGTTGACTCAAGGGCTTGAAATTGCACCATGAGTTGTCCCAGGGTTGTGGCTAGACTATCGGGAAATGAGAGAAGTTCAAATTTGGGATTTGCGTTGATGTCATTATTCGTTTGCATAGTTGTTTTATTTTCCATTAAAGCAGCCATTGATTCCGATCCCGGATGGCCACTCGCCTTTAAACCGGAGATTACGCTGATTTGATTTTGTGTTGTCTGGTTTTGGCTGACTTTCCATTTACCAAGCATCTTCGTGATTACCATTTCCACACCAACAATACTCTGCATGATATTTTCAATGTAATCGGCCGGTGAGTCGGAGACAGCCCACGTTTCATCAAAAAGTGCTTCTTGACGATTAGTTAGCGCGTCAAGTTGAGCACGCAACCAGGTCGGATTATCCACGACGCTCAGGACACCATAAGCATGCACGACAATATAATTCCAAGTGGGCACGACTTTTCCAGTTTCCTGCTTTGTGGAGTACCACGAAGGGGAAATGTAGGAGCTGGGGCCATGAAAAATTACTAAGCTATCAATGCCTCCCGCAATTTCATGCAAGAGGGGATTGGCTCGGGCAATATGACCCTGCAAAGTGCCATAAGGTGTCGGCGACTCCGACAAATAAAGTGGAATATGATTTGCGTTTAACCCACAGAGAGAATAGTTGACTAATGTGGCTAAGGGGTATGCACGAATAAGCTGGTGCATAACTTCGACTCGCGATTCTACAAATTGTCGGGGAATATACACATTCTATCCTTTGTTTGCGAATTATCCCGTTAAGTAGTGGGGAAACCAGGCGAGTTAGGAAGCTTTAAAAACACAACGTTGTGGCAATCTTAAATAAAAAAACCACCAACTTGATTCCTGAGAAAAGCGCGACAAAGATAAATCGTGCAATTCCCATCCTTTGTCGATTAAGGGTTTGTCAGCCACCCGACCAGCTTGCGCGTGACAAATTCCGGCTTGTCCCGATGGACAAAGTGCCCCGCGCCGGGGACCGTGATCAGGGTCAAGTCGCTTTCCACCCAGTTCCACGTGTCGTTGAGCGCGCCCGGCAGGAGGTACTTGTCATCCAGTCCGTGGATCATCAGCACCGGACACTTGACCGGCGGCAATTTTGCGTCCGCCATGTATGGCTCCCGGGGATAATTGGCCTTGTAATAGTTCAACATTCCCTCCATCGAGGACCGCCGCAGGGCCTCCAGGTATTCCCGCCGCGCGGCGGGTTCTTTCACCCAAAGTACAAGCGCTTCGGGCGTGACAATCTTGGCCGCCTCCGGCTTTTGCAGTTCGCGGGCGTATTGGCTGTTTTGCCGCTGCTCGGGATTGTTGGCCAACTCGCGCGCTAGGCCGCTGGGGTGCGGCAGATTTAGGATCACCAGCCGATCGACTTTTTCGGGATGGGTCATCGCAAACGTCCAGGCGATCGCCCCGCCCCAATCATGCCCGACGAGGATCATTTTTTGCTGTTGAAAATGGGCGAGCACCGCCGCGACATCGGCGACCAGCTTGTCCATTTTGTAATTGTCGACCCCCTCGGGCTGGTCGCTTTTGTTGTATCCGCGCAAGTCCAGCGCCACGACCTGAAAGTGCTGGGCCAGCGCGGGAATCTGGTCCCGCCAGGTGTAGTGATAGTCGGGGAACCCGTGTAACAGGACCAACAAGGGACCTTTGCCGGCGGTGATGTAATGCAGCTTGACGCCGCCTGAGTCAACAAAGCCGGATGTGCCCAGGTCCGCGGCAAAGGCCTGACCCGCGCGGAATAGCAAACACAGGAGCATGGCCAAGGAAATAATTCGCATAAATCATCCCGGGGGAGGTAAGGTGTAAATAACCAATGTATACCAATAAGTGTGACCGTTAAAAATTATTAACAACAACGTATTGGTCCAGTTGGTTGCTTTAATCTACGATTCGTTGCGCTCCGGTGTTGGTAATCGAAGATACGATTGGATCCAAGAGTGATCACCGGCAAAGGCTCTTTGTACCCTCTCGGGCTCGAACACCATATACCATTGAAAGTAATTGTCGTACCACCAACCGGCTCCGATCTCTAAACAATCGTAGCTAATCACGAATTCTTCGGTTAATTCACCTGGTCGGGCATCTTCTTCCTCTACCCAGTCGTTGTGGCCATAAACTGACTCGGTATCAATGTGGACGCCGCTGATTCGTCGACTATGGCACACCTGCCAAGTGACGCGGTCCACATGAACGCATGGCCGTCCCTCAATAAACGGGATCATAGCCTGAATAGCGGCATAGAATCCTGGTGCATTTGATTGAAAGTCCACAGTATACACTCCTTGTTTCCACGTCGAAACGACTCGATCATGATTGGTTTTTAACAAATTCCAGAGTACTGAAATGGCGGCTATCTTGCGTACCACTCTATTGCTGACTGTCCAGGTTACGGTCGCACGGGGATAGAATTTTTCCCCCCTATGGTCTAGAGAGGGATTGGCTGGGGATGGATATGTATCGTGATGAAATTGTCGTTGGCTAAAAGCTTATTTGCAAAAAACTCTTGTTTCCTCATGCTCAATGAAGCGAGATAAGGACTGGAGATCAACGGTGAATGGCGGTCGTTACATTGATTTACCTGCCATTGCCGACCGACGTACGAATTGCGGTTGCCGCCATATCGCCATTGTATCCCTGCCGCTACTCACCTGTTGTTTTGGCTGTTTCTTTTGGCTGTTGCGTCGGCCATTGCTCGGGAAAATCCAGCTTGTGCCGTTCCAACAATTTTGGCACGTCATTTGGCAGGAGGTACAATTTACCGCGAATTTGCTTTGTCTCTCCCGGCTGCAGGCCCCCCAGCCGAAAGTCGCTGTGCAAGCAGGTGATGATCCCCTGGAACAGCTCTTGATACGGCTCAAACGACGCCGCCATCAGCAGTTTCTCGTCCGCCGAAAAACAGCCAATCAGCCCCGGCTGGGGGACAATAGCGCTTAGCGGACGGGGATTCACGTCGTTTTTGTCGATGCCGGGCGCCGCCCAAACCTGGCCCGGGACATAACGGCCCTCCGTCGCCCAGTCCCGCGTGGGCATGCGCGCCAAACGTCCATCCACAAAGATAAAGCACTTTTTCAGGTAATCGGTTTTGTCCAGGCCGGTAAAGTCCCCCACCCGGATGCAGGGCTGTGCCCAATGCGCAGCCGAGGTACGCTCGGTCGGATTGTGGGCGAGCAGGCGAAAATCGATTTCGTCGTCTCCGGCGCGGATTTCGTGAATCACGGTGACGCCTTCCGTCAACGTGCACTGTAGCTTGAGGGATTTGCCATCGGCGGAGGCGCTTAGCAATTTGGTGGTGTGGCCGATAACGGTGTCGTGCCAGTCGCGGTCGGTGGAGCCGGGGCGGCAGTAGGCCTCGAGATACCAGATTTTGAGTTCGCCCCCGGGGAGCGCGTCGCTACGGATGGTAAGGATGTTTTCTTGCCAAGCCAGCGTCAGGCCAGTAGGTTGGGCGGCAAAAACGGGTACACAGAAAAGAACCAACCCAATAACCCAGGCAAGGCGGTAACCGGGCCTAGTCCAATTTTGCCATGAATCATGTAACATTTTAGCACGCAGTCATTCGCCGTAATTGCCAGCCGCCGCACATCAGCGCCCCTCCGACCAAGAGCCATCCGAGACCCGGCTCGGGGATTGCCCCGTATTGCAGATGATCCACCTCCCAATCGATGCTATTGGGCATGCTAATGGTAATACTGGATACCCCAGTGGCCGATGTCACACCCAGAAAGCGATCTTCGGCGGAATTTGAAAGTGCTGTGCCATCCCCCAACGTAAATGGCCCAAAGGCGCCGAGCGGCGCGCCCATCCCATCCACAGCGGAAAATGTCACATCGCCGACACCTAGACCACCCGACACGAGATTACCCACATCCGTCCAGACGATACCCACCGCGGTGGGAAAGAGTCCCCCCAGGGAGGCGGCGTCAAAGGTAAGGGTGAGGGAGGATTGTGTTTGGCCAGAGTAGTACGATTGTCCATTGGCATCGACCGAGTCGGTAAGCGCTCCCGCCGTGGCAATAATCCAACCTGGGTTCGCCGCGACACCGGGTGTGTTGAGCGCGCCGTCATCAAAAGTTTCGAGGTGGAAATACTGGAACGGCTGCCCGGCAAACGGGCTATCGGCAAAGCCCAGATACGGCGTGGGACCAAGATACGCTGCCGACGCGGTGCCGCAAACCCCCCACCCCGCCAAGGAAACCGTTGTCAGGATGACAAGGATAAAAATACTACGCATGATTCACCCTCATTACCGAAAAAACTGTGGGGGCAATTAATGAGTAACCTTAGGTACTGGTATAGATCAATAATAACGTTAGCAAATAGATACCCAGGCCGCTAGCCCAGACAATGACGGGATATTTGCTTTTATCCCAATTCATACAAGCATACAGGGCCTGCCCCAAGATGAGAAATATGTTAAGTGGCGTAAGGAAGAACGTCGCGATAAATGTGTAAATTAGCATGGCTGGATTGGGTGATTGATTTTGGATAATCAAGCTAATATGCCCGAGGACATACAAGGCATAGGGGAGCAAGAGCAGTCCAAGCAATAATCCCTGCCAGCGCGAATGATCCTCTCCCGAGACCGCAATCAGCCAATATTGAGCCACCAGGCACAAGAAGTAACCACCCAATAACACGCAGACCAGCAAAAAATGCGAGCCGTTCGGCTGCATCGTGCGAAATTTATCGGCTTGTCCCCAGAAATCGTTCACGATGGTTGGTTCCGCCGGTTTTTCATTTTCGGGCTGGGGCGCTGGCGGGGGGACAGTACCGTTGGGCAATTCGGGATTGATCCGCGCGGCGGGGGCGGGGGGGATCGCTTTTGCGATGGTGGGGCGGGTCTTATTGACGGGAGGATTTTTTACTATGGGATTTGCGGGAGGGGGATTATTGGCCTGGGCTTGTGCCGCGGCCGCGGCCTGGGCTTGTGCCGCAGCCTGGGCTTGGCGTTCTTGTTCGGCGCGTTGGGCGGCTAATTTTTCTTCAAAGGCCTTATCCCGTGCGATCCGTTCGGCCTCGGCATTTTTCTCTCGCTGTTTTCTTTCCGTTTCAAGTTTTAGCTGCTCCGCGTTTTTCAGATCGTTGATCATTTTGACCCGCGTGGCGTACAAAGAAGGCTGGTCCTTGTCGCGCAAATTCCAAGAATACCGAAAGGGGTCCAGCGTCTTGATCAGTTCCTTTAGTTTGTCCGGTTTGTTGAGGGCCAGTAACTGGACGTGCAAATAATCGTGGTCGGCGGCGCTCAGTTTTTCAAAGGCCACCGGCACGGGCTGATCCGCTTTTTCCGGCTGGATAAAAATATCCGTGCCTTTGATGTTAATCAATTTCGCTTTGATCTGGCGGCCGTTGACATCGGTCCAGACCCGCAGGCTGTACTCGAGCAGGCGCGGCACGCCCCCCACCTTGGAAAAGTCCGCTTCCTGGACACCGTCTTCTTCCACGGCTTCAAAGGGGGATTTATCGTCTTCGGGTAATTTCAATTTGCGGGGATCAACCGGGGGAGTGGCAGTTTCACCCGCCGCCAAGGCCTGGCGGTATTTGTTAACTTGGCGCAAATAAATGTAATCGGTTTCGGACAGTTGCTTGATATGAAACGTCCCTTGCTTGCCGTTTTTGTCCTCAAAAGTCACTTTGGTGCCGTTTAGCTCGACAAACTTGGCGGAAGATTGCTGGCCCGTCGCGTCCGTCCAAATGCGGACGATTTCATCTTTGGCGGCGAGAGTGGATGTAAACCCGCTGCAAAACCAGACCAAGAGCGCCGCCCACCCTAATTGACCCAGATAACGTCGCTTTACCCTGGGTGTTAACTTGCCCTGCGCCGAGGGGGTAGATATCTGCCTAAAAAAGGAATTGCCCATAAAAAAGCCAGACTACAGAAAACCTGTTTGGGATTTATTAGTCCGCATATTGAAAATTTTAAGGGAAAAAGACCGCAATGTAGATGGCGAAGATTTAAAATATTCTAGCTATGAACAATTTTCGCTGCAAACAATTCCAGCGGCACTGGGTAAAAAATTTTTCGCAAATGCCAGTAATCCCCACACTGGATTATTAGTTTTTTGTAACGGAGGGTTCTTTTTTATGGACCTGGGTGACTCATAGAGCGATTCGCTAGCTGATGTGCCGCCGGGTGATGAGCCGGTCGTCGATAATATAATTGACAAGCCAGTTACCGCCTGGGAAAATGCGGGAGAATTTTTGTAACCGCAAAGGCTATGGCTATTGACTTTGCTTCCATTACTTTGATGCAAATTTTATCATGCTAACTTTTCTGGGTAAGTTGAATATCGCCGTGTTATTGCTATTAATTTCGGCGAGTCAGACATGGGGAGTCATCCCCCCGCATACGGTCGTGGACGGATCGGTGCGCCTGGCCGGGGTCAGCCCGGATAATCCCATCATTTACGATAACGATTGGTGGAAGGATGTGCCGGATGCGGTTTACCTATGGGCCAAGGTAAGTTTGGGCCAGGCGGACTTAAAGGGCAATATTGTCACGCGCGACATGTGGGAATGGGAAAAGGGCTATTTATACAAACCAGGGGAAGGGATGAAGGACGCCCGCGCGTTACTAAAAATGGCGCGCGATAGCGGCCTCCAACATATCCCCGATCCGATTGTTGGCGCAAACGAGGCCTTGGTCCGACCCGAAAGTGGCAAGATCGAAGAAACAAAATTCTCACGCACTCCCGGCAGCGACCTCATCGTGGCGGAGGCCAAAAAAGCAACTCCAGACAAACCACTTTTGGTATTTGTGGGAGGGACATGCACCACGGTGGCCACGGCCTATCTAACCGATCCCACCATCGCCGATCGTCTGATCGTATTTCAAATCGATGGCGGAGCTTACAACGGCACCGATGGCTGGGCGTGGAAAATCGCCGAGCAGAAGCTGCTGTTTGCTAACTGGGCACGGGGATATTTTTGGGGAGATTGGAGCCAGTGGAATCCCGAATTGTTCAAGGAGCTGCCTAATAACCCTCTGTGCGATATGTTGCGCGATTACTCGACAAGTGATCTGGGAAAAGCCAATCAGTGGGGCGACGGAGCGTGGATTTTTGCCTTGTATGAACCACGCTGCATCACCAAGGTGGAGAGCTACAATGAAACGGCCATTACCGTCCCCAAGGAAGGGACCGATGCGAAACGCATGGAAGCAGAATTTTTTGCCACCCTGAAACAAGCGGCCTTGTTTGAGAAGTCGCCCGCAAAACCAGCAAGCGGGGGTACCAAATAACAATCCATTTAACAGGCGTGGTATTCCTTTTACGCGTACCACTACCTGCCGCAGCATTCAACTTATTTTTTGCATTAATTTATCATTAATGTCAGGTGCGTGATGACCCGTTCTTTGCTTTATAGTTGCTGCCTGCTGCTTTGCTGTTGGACAATTCCCTGTTCCGCCCAAACCGTGCAACTTCCCACGTTTCGGTTTTTTGGCGTTTCCACCACGGTGGAGGTTCCAGACGGGGGCTCAGCCTCCTTGGGGGGAAACACCAGCTCCTTTCTTGGTTCGCAAACGAACGGCGTGCCACTCTTGGGCAATAATCCCGGTCTCAGCCCCCTGGCTCGGCAACGCGCAATCACACAGGGAGGAACGGCCAGTCAAATCAGTGTGACCGCGCAGATCCATGATCAAGAGGCGCTGGACACCGCGCTTTTAGGCATGCCGGTGGAAGAGTTTCGCCGGCAGGTGGCGGCGGGCAAGCAGGCAAATGTATCAGTTGGGCCGAGACCTGGGCAATTCGCGGGGCAACACGGAGCAAAGCCGGGTCAGGCGAACCGGCCTGGTCCGGTGCTCCCGCCTGGGCGGGCAAGCCTGTCAATGACCAACAATGCCGCCCCCTTGCAAAGCCTGGCGGAAATTCGCGCGCGGCAGGCAATGCCCGATCCCGCCCGGCAGGCAAAATACGAACAACATTGGGAGTTAGCCCAAGGCGCCGCGGCGCGGGGCCAGACCAAACTGGCGCTGGCGTATTATCGCGTCGCCGCAAATAACGCCAACACGCCGGAACAAGTCGCGGCGGTGAGTGCGGAAACCGCGGCGCTGACTGGCGGGACACAACCGCAAGTTGTTAGTGCCTCCAGCCCATAATCCTGTCGAGCCGCGCGTCGGGATTCTTGTGTGTATTATTCTAATTGACGAGCAAGACTTTGCATGTGTATTTATCGACGAACCAACTTAATGTCGTGTGTAGCTTTTTTGGCATTAATTTTATTGGTTACACCCACTTCGGCCGCCGAACCAAAATTTACCCTCTTGTGGGATGGCAAAACCACTTCCGGCTGGCAGGCCAGCGGTGGCGGCAACTGGACCGTCGAAAAAATCAACGACAACGAGACCGCCCTGGTTGGCCGAAATAAAGCCGCCGAATCCCGGCATGGACTGCTGTTGGCGGACAAGAGTTACCGCAACTTCACGATCAAATTGCAATTCAAAAGCGTCGCGGGAAATAGCGGACTCTACTTTCGCGCGGAGCCCACCACCGACGACCTGGGCGTGAAAGGTTTTCAAGCCGAAATCGACCCCCAAAATGATGTGGGAGGATTATACGAAACCCACGGCCGGGGATGGGTGATTCAACCCCGCGCCGAACAGGTCGCGAAATACTTTAAGCCGGGGGAATGGAACACTTTGGAAGTGACCGCCAAGGGGCGCGATGTGATGGTAAAAATCAACGGCCAGACCAGCGCTGAACTGAAAAACGATCCCGGCCGGACCGAGGGAAAAATTGCCCTGCAACTGCACGGGGGGCAGGACGTGGAGGTGTGGCTACGAGAAATCGAGATCGCGGAATTGCCAGAGTAAGGTTAAGGGGTCCTGGCCTCATTATAAGTCTATTTCAAAACGGCGCGAGTACGCGATACTCGACGCACACTTGGCCCCGCGCGATGCCCTGCGGAAGTTCGATTTGACGGGATTTACTGTGATCATCCACCGTGACAACTAAATTCCCTATCGTGCCTGGTGGAAATTCGCACTCCTCCGCCACAAAAAAATCTTTGTGGCTAGTTTTGGCTATCGAAATTTGACATCCATTTGTCTTAAAGTATGCCGAGACCTGTGCGGAGTAACCGTTTTCACGTTGAATACCCATGAGTTACCATCCTTCCTCTCATCAAAAGTTGCAAGAGTACCTATTAAAATTTAAATACAACACCAAACTGGATTATCTGGGTGGCGGCACGGATGGAGATGTCTGGCAGACGGAGCGGGATACCGCGATTAAACTCTTCCATCGCCAACACGGCTACCTAAACGAGCGGGACACCTATTTGCGTTTGGCCGATTTTGGCATTGTCGAAAAAATCGATCATTTTTGGGTCCCCCGCATGCATCACTTTGACGACCAGTTGTGGGTTGTCGAAATGGACGTCATGCAAAAGCCACCATACATTATCGACTTTGCCAAAGTCAAACTCAATCACCCGCCGGACTTTTCCGAGGATGTCCTGGACGCCTGGGAAATCCAGGGCCAGGAGCGGTTTGAGCATCACTGGCCAGAAGTGAAATCCTTGCTCAGAACCCTCGAAAGCTATCTTATCTATTATCTCGACCCGCAACCTGGCAATATAGTGTTTGAGGATTTGCAATAACGGCAACTTGCTATAGGATCAGCCGCTGGGCGCTAGCCCACGGTTTAATAACGGTAACAATTTTCAACCGGACGCTAGCGCGTGTCGGCTGATGCTGTGACCAAATCTGCCCACGGTTGTTTCCCCTCCAACCATAGGCTTTTTGCTATACGGCTCAACACAACTCAATGTGGAAAAGCACTAGCTTGCTGAAATTAGCGGCCAGGGGAATTAACCAGAACAAAAATGGTGCTAGCGGGTCACAGTGCCGATGGTCCATTTTACCATAGCGACTCGCCACGGATTGCTTTATAATTTGGGCGTTTCCCGCCGTTTTCTGCTTTATTCCGGAACATTTTTGGTTCCCATCCACCCATGTTTGCCTATCTTGACTGTGCCAGCGGAATTAGCGGCGATATGACCCTGGGAGCGCTGGTGGATGCTGGCGCGGACCTGGCCGCCATCCAGGCGGGGATTCATTCGCTGGGCTTGACCCAGGTGCAACTCAGCGTCAGCGAGGTAAAGAAAAAAGGCTTTCGCGCGTTACAGTTGCAGATCACGCACCCCCCCGAGCACGCGCATCGGCATCTGCACCACATTACCGATATGATCGGCGCCAGTGCCGAAATTTCCCCCCGGGCTAAGGCACTTGCCGGGCAAATTTTTACCCGCATTGGCGAGGCCGAGGCCAAAGTCCACGGCACCACCATCCGCAAGGTCCACTTTCACGAGGTCGGCGCCATCGACAGCATCGCCGACATTGTCGGCACGGCCATCGCCTGGGACCAACTGGACATCACCGCCGCCGCCGCGTCCCCCATTCCCACCGGACATGGGTTTATCACCATCGCGCATGGGCGGTGCAGTCTGCCCGCCCCCGCCACGGCCGAAATTTTGACTGGCGTCCCCCTGGCCGAAAGCACCGTGCAGGCGGAATTGACCACGCCCACGGGGGCGGCGATTGTGCGGGAGTTATGTGGCGGGTTTGGACCTTCCCCCGCGATGACGATTACCAAGATTGGGTACGGCGCGGGTCAGCGGGACCTGGCGGAACAGGCAAATTTGCTCCGAATTTTATTGGGCGAGCGCACCGCTCCGGCGGATAGCGCGGCTCCTGGTTGGCCTGCGCTTGAAACGCTCTGTTTACTCGAGACGAATTTGGATGATGTGCCGGGCGAAGTGGTGGGCCATGCCGCGACGGAACTCTTGGCCGCGGGGGCCTTGGATGTGTACGGCACGCCCATTCAAATGAAAAAGAGCCGTCCGGGTGTAATGTTGAGCGTGCTCTGTCGGCCGGGGGACGCGGACAGGTTGGAGCAACGGATGTTTGAGGAGACCGGCACGCTGGGAATTCGCCGGACCACCATGGCGCGGCGGGCATTGGTCCGCCAGGAATTTACCGTGGAGACGCTTTGGGGTCCGGTCGCGGGAAAATTAACGCGGTTGCCGGGTCGCCCCGCCGGTTTTTCACCCGAATACGAGGATTGCCGCAAAATCGCGCTGGCGGCGGCGGTCCCCTTGCGCGAGGTCCAGGCGGCGGCTCTGGCCGCGTATGCCCGGCGACAGGACGCCCGGCAACAGGGCGCGGATAACGGGGCGAACGGCTAATCACTTACGGTTGGATTTTGAACGCGGGTTGGGCCAAGTCAGGTTTGGCGGAAAAGGAATTCCCCATGTTTGAACAATTTGAACTTCGGCATCTCTGGCTGTTTGTCGGATTGGTGGGGGCGTTTTGGATTTATAATCGCTTGATGGCCTGGCTGGGTAACCGGGCCAGGCCTTTTTCACGCGAAGATTACGGTGGAACGGCGTCGCTCAGCGTCGATGAACTGGCCGCGCGCAAGCGATGGCTGGAAGAAGCGGAATTGGAGCTGCGGGAACTGGCCCGGGAACTGACCGCCAGACTCGACACCAAGATTGGCGTGGTGCAGCAAGCGCTGGTGCAAATAGAAGAAGCCACCGGGCGGTTGCACGGGGCGCTGGAAAAAGCGGAACGCTGGGGATTGCTGGAGGAAGCTGGCTTTTTATCCGAATCGGCGACCACGGGCGCTGCGTCCCCGCAATCCGCCACGGGACAAAGCTATCGCCGGGTGGATGGGGGCTTGGCACAGCCAGCGGCAATTCCCCTGGGCCGCGTGACCATGCCCGCCGATTTGGAAGCTGATCCCCGGTTTGAGCGTGTGGCCCGCCTGGCCCGCGCGGGGTGGGGTGCCGCGCAAATCGCCCGCGAGACCGGCCAGCAGATTGGCGATGTGGAGCTAATCCTCAGCTTGTATCAGCCAGTGGGGTAAGTTGGAGTTTGGAGGATGGAGTTTGGGGTGATTGGGGGGTTGGGTAGGAGATCGTGAGCGCGGGGTCGCAGATTCTAGCCGCGAAGCCGCTGCATATCCGTAGCCGCGCAGGCACAAGCACGTGGAGCCCGCCGTAGCCGCGTGCGCAAGCACGTGAAACAAGTCCGCAAAAATTCTAGCCCAACGGGGCGTCATAAGGGATGAGCACTTGGGCATCCCCAGAAAAATACAGCCAATCCGCGCGTTGACACGAACGGGAATAAAATTTCCTTGCGATACCGAAAGGTTTGCCATTAAATGTCGGTGTTGCGCCGACGCAGCTCAATGGAAACAACCTCATGCGGATTTCTGGTCAAAAAACGGAAAGATTAACGCATTTCGCCGGGCAAATCCTGCCAGCGCGAATGTTGCACTGGCAAATACTGCTGGGCGCGCTGGCAGTTGTTGCTTTTCTGGGCATAAGTGCCGCCGAACCGACGGACACATCGAACGCGCCCAGTAGTGCCCAAGGTTTCGCAACTCGGGGAGATAAACAGGTAGCGAACTTCCCTCCAGCAACCGCCGTTTTGGATGAGCCTGCCGCCGCTCCACTAACTACCCTGACCAAAATGGGGGAGGAATGGATCGCGACCACGCCAGGAGTGCCTGGGAGGTTGATTATAAAACACCGGTTAAGCAAAGTGGGAGACATAATTAGTGATAATGGAAAACTAACGGCACATGTGAAATCACGCAAATCACTTGATAAGACCGTGACGCACTGGGTATGTGTCAATCGTTTGGATCATGGTGGCACTGTCTCCGAGCATCAGTACCATGATTATTTCAACGAAACTAAGAATTTTGCGTTCAGCCGCAGTGGAAAGTATTACTGTTATTCATGCCCGCGCGTAAATTCCTTTAGGATCATCGATGCCAACACTGGTAAAACCGTCAGAGAGCAAATCTTGGATGTTACAAAGAGTAGGATAAAAGAAGAAAATGGTGAAGTTCAAGAGATATTTGTGCCCACAGTTGCGGTTCAAATCCTTGCTCAGTTGGAAGATGAATTTTTAATTCTGATGCCGAATAAGGTTTATGCAGTCGGTCCCGATTTTACAACTACCAGAGTTGTCATAGATAAAATTGAAGAGGAAATCGAACGTGGATGCTTGTCTCCTTGTGGAAGGTATCTATGCCTAACGACCCGTATGGGCAGTTCGACCTTCAATTTACAGACACGAAAGCTGGAACACTTTGTCGCTAGTGAACAATTTCGACCAAATCAAATTAGCGAGAATGCGGAGTTCGGAGTAGATAACATGAAAGTACACCTCATTCGTGGGCCATCGGATGGTACTTATCTATTAAACCAAAAATCATTTATGGGTAATTTTTTTCCGAAGAGTCAATTTTGGGAATTATCCGCAACGACGGTGAAAATTCATGACTATCGCGCACAACGAGTAATGTTTGAACTGGATAAAAAACGGCTTTTACATGTACGTTCTAAAAGCGGAGATAACACTTTTGGCAATTCTGAATGGATTTTTTTCGCTTGTTTAGGTTCTCAGGAACTTATTGCTGTTGAGTCAAGTACCACCGGACACTTTGTGTTGAGTTACCAAGAATGATTTTTATTCCGGGAGGATTATAGATGAAACATTTAGCGGGTAGCCTAGGTTATTCGCAAGGGTACCCAAGGAACTTGTTCCTTGGCCGCGCAGCGGCAAGAAGCATTTCTTCAAATATTTCCATTATATCCAAGTGGGCTTCTTGTGCTACGCACACTGGAACAAGTTCCAGTGCTACCCAATTGGTGATTAGCTGGGCTACCCGCTTGCAATTTTTTAGAAATTTACGTAAGTTATCTATACATTTAAAGAAAAATACATATTACATTTACACATTAAAAGTTTAATACACATGGAAGCTTCACTGATGTGGACCAGCATTTTTTTTTACCTTTCAGAGAGGCATTTATCCGCCACTAGGTATGCATCACTAATCATACTGGTACTCTTGTTGGGCTTGCCCACTTTGTGTCTGGCAGGGGAACTTGCTCCCCCCCGTTATAAAATCATTGGAATGAAGAAGTACGACATATTGGGGGGCAAAATCGCGATTCTCAAGGATCAGCGGCACTTTATAGTACCCTGTAGTCCCTTCGCAATCTTTAAGTACAGGATCGAAGACGGGAAATTGGTGGAACGAGTAAAATTCTACGATAATGCGAAGATGCATTTATCCGAATTTCGCCGTGTTAAGGATGAATTGTATTTGGTGACCACAACCCGGATCGCGCATTTATCCTATGAAACCGGAGGATATGCCAATGCCAAGAATTCCTTGGGCATCTCCCATAACTCAAAAGTTGAATCCATACAGATTGGGCGCAATGAAAGAGGTGAATTTATCATAACGGGTCTTCCCGTGGTGTTCTGCCTCAGCCGAAATTGGACAACGCCGCTGGTTGGGTTAATATAACCCTAACTGGAGGAATGATCCATGAGCGAAAGCAAGACCCGGCGGCATTTTAATCCGCAACAAAAAGCCGAGATCGTGCGGCGGCATCTG
>JANRLT010000002.1 GCA_033762255.1 Pirellulales bacterium
GGGCATGGCAAGCTCAAAGGATCGGCAGAGGGGGTGACGAGGCGCGCCAGTCTGGAAGGCTGTCGTCTCGTGCGCGTCGCGGGATGCAATCCCGCGATGCAGACACGGGACCGGGTGGGGAGTTCCCTCTGGGGCGCGGTCCCGGATCTGCGGAGCAACGCTGCGCGTTGCACCGCGTCCGGGACGACAGCCATTCAAGGGCTCCCCTCTTCGGACTGACGCCGCGCTCGCGCCCCGACAACCCGCCATAGACGCCGCGCATGAATCCCCGTACATCGTCGGCCTTGCGATGACAGCCCAATTCGCCCACCGGCACCTCCTCGGCATCGAGGGGCTCTCCGAGCACGACATCACCGCCCTTCTCGATCTCGCGGAGGAGGCGGTGGAAGTCTCCCGTCAGGTCGAGAAGAAGAAGACGACCCTGAAGGGCCGCACCCTCATCAACCTGTTCTACGAAAATTCCACCCGCACCCGCACCAGCTTTTCCCTGGCGACGCGCCGCCTCGGCGGGGACACGATCGACTTTACCGCCGTCGGCAGCAGTGTCAGCAAGGGGGAATCGTTTATCGATACCGCCAAGAACATCGAGGCCATGGGGATCGACGCCGTCGTGGTCCGGCATACCACCCCCGGCACGCCCCAGCTTCTTGCGCAGCATTTAGGAGTGTCGGTCATTAACGCGGGGGACGGTCCGCACGAGCATCCGACGCAGGGGCTGCTTGATATCCTGAGCATTCGGGAGCGTTGTGGGCGGATCGCCGGACTGACGGTGGCCCTTGTTGGCGACATTATGTATAGCCGCACGGCCCGGTCGAATATCTGGGGCTTAAAAAAGCTGGGGGCGCATGTGATTTTGTGCGGGCCATCAACGCTGGTCTCGCAACAATGGCAAGAGATCGGCGTAGAAGTGGCGCACAACCTGGACGAGATCTTGCCCCGCTGCGACGTGGTAAATCTCTTGCGGATTCAGTTTGAGCGGCAAGCGACGCGGCCGTTCCCCTCGGTGCGGGAATATGCCCTGCTCTACACGATGAACGGCGAGCGCTTGGAACGGGCCAAGAATAACATTTTGATTCTAGCCCCGGGACCTATTAATCGGGGGGTGGAGGTGACACCGGAAGTGGCCGACGGCCCGCATTCGGCGATTCTAGAACAAGTCAACAACGGCGTGGCGGTCCGCATGGCGGTCCTGTGGCAACTACTGGGGCAATAACTCAGGTTGGGCTTTTGGTCCGCAAGAATCTTACCACTCTCCATTCCTCCACTACTCCAAACTCCACCTCCCCCATGAAGCGTCTGCTGATCCAACATGGCCGTGTGATCGATCCCGCCAGCCGGTTGGACCGGGTGATGAATTTGCTGGTGATCGATGGCCGGATCGCCGCTTATGACGCGCACCCCAGTCCGCACGATGAACTGATCGACGCCACCGGCAAGATTGTCTGTCCCGGGCTGATTGACATGCATGTCCACCTGCGCGAGCCGGGCCGCGAAGAGGATGAAACGATATACACCGGGACCGCCGCCGCCCTGGCGGGGGGATTTACGGCGGTCGCCTGCATGCCCAATACCGAGCCGCCGCTGGACACGCAGGCCACGGTGGAGTTTATCCAGCATCAGGCGGAACGGGCCAATCATTGCCATGTGTATGTGATCGCGTGCGTCAGCAAAAACCGCGAAGGGAAGGAACTGGCCGAACTGGGGCAGCTAGTGCAGGCGGGGGCGGTTGGTTTTTCGGACGATGGAGCGCCCGTCTACGACGCCGAACTGATGCGCCGCGCGTTCGAATACGCGCTCATGTTTGACAAGCCCATCCTAAACCACGAGGAAGTCCGCGAACTGACCCACGGCGGCGTCATGCACGAAGGGCTGGTGTCGCTGCTATTGGGCCTGCCCGGCATGCCCGCCTGCGCCGAGGAAGTCATGATCAGCCGGGATATCGCCCTGGCCGAAACAACCGGGGGCAAGCTGCACGTGCTGCATGTTTCGACAGCGGGGAGCGTGGAACTGATCCGCCAGGCCAAGGCCCGCGGCATCCGCGTCACGACCGAAATCTGCCCGCATCATTTTACGCTAACCGACGATAATTTGCGCACCTTTGACGCTAATTATAAGATGAGTCCTCCCTTGCGCGCCCGCCACGATATCGAGGCGTGCCTGGCGGGGTTAGTGGACGGAACGATCGAGGTGATTTGCACCGACCACGCCCCTCACGCCCCCGAGAAAAAAATGCGCGAGCTGGACCAGGCCCCCTTTGGCATCTTGGGGCTGGAGACCTGCCTCCCTCTGGTGATCACGCATTTGATCGAACCGGGAATCTTGGACTGGCCAACCGCGCTGGCCAAGCTGACCTGCAACCCCGCGCGCATCCTCAACATCCCCAAGGGGACGCTGGCCATTGGCGCGGACGCCGACATTACCATTATCGACCCCGACGTCCATTGGACCTACGACGTGCATCAATCCCGCTCGCGCAGCCGCAACTCTCCCTATCACGGCTGGGAATTTCGCGGCCGGGCCGAAAAAGTCATCGTGATGGGCCAGGTAAAATACCGCTGGAACGGCTAAAATAATTTCGGGCCGGCTAACACGTCGGAAATTTTCTGAACGCCGGCGGAGTTCCGTATGAAGCTCATCATTGACGGTTATAATCTGCTGCATGCGTCAGGCGTATTGGGCCAGGGACGGGGTCTGGATTATCTGCGCAAATCCCGGCAAGCACTGCTGAATTGCTTGGCGGAGTCGCTGCCGCCGACTGAGCTGCCGCAAACGACGGTGGTGTTTGACGCCACCGATCCCCCCTGGAACGCCCCCAAACAACAAAAACACGCCGGGATGACGGTGGTGTTTGCGTCGCACTTTGCCGATGCCGACAGCTATATCGAGGAATTGATTAAACAGAATTCCGCCCCCCGGCGGTTGACCGTGGTCAGTAGCGACCATCGCCTGCACCGCGCGGCCAAGCGCCGCAAGGCCACCCCCATCGACAGCGATCTCTGGTTTCGCGAACTTTTACGCCAGCGCCAGAGCCGGCGAAGTCCCTCGGGCGCGAACCCCGGTGACGACCAGGTGGTCAAGCCCGAAGGGCCCTTTAGCGAGGGGGAAACGCAATACTGGCTCAAACAGTTTGGGATCGAAGAGGGGAAATAAGGGGAATGGAATTTTACAGCTATTTTTCCTCTGTCTCGCTCAAGTTTCACCAAACCGGGCTATTCTTTTAAAAATCCGGGCCGGATAAAATAAGGCCATGAACTCCACTTATGATTATGACATTTTGGTGATTGGCGCCGGCCATGCCGGGACCGAGGCCGCCGTCGCCGCCGCGCGGCTGGGGGCCCGGACCGCGCTACTGACCATAAACTGCGACACCGTCGGCCAGATGAGCTGCAACCCCGCCATCGGCGGCGTCGCCAAGGGACAAATCGTCCGCGAAATCGACGCCCTGGGCGGGATCATGGGTCAAGCGATCGACGCCACCGGCCTCCAGTTTCGGCTGCTTAACCGCCGCAAAGGCCCGGCCATGCATAGCCCCCGCGCGCAAGCCGACAAAAAAGCGTATCAATTTCACATCAAGCAAATCGTCGAGGACCAGCCGCAGCTCGAACTGCGCCAAGAGGTGGTGGAGGATTTGCTGACCGAACCGCATCCCCAGCCGGCGTTTGCAGGACAAGAGCGCATCATTGGCATCCGCGCGCGGGGCGGGGCGGTCTATCGCGCGGCGGCGGTCATTTTGACCACGGGGACGTTTTTGCAGGCGATCATGCATACCGGCGAGTCCCAGACCGCCGGCGGTCGCGCGGGGGAAGGGACCACCAGCGGAATTTCCGGCGGCCTGGCGCGGCTCGGTTTTGAAATTGCCCGGTTCAAGACCGGCACTCCTTGCCGCCTGAATGGCCGCACCATCAACTACGCCGCCTGCGAAACGCAACCCGGTGACGATGACCCGCAACCGTTTTCCTACCTGACGGACCAGTTGTGCGTCGAGCAGCTTCCTTGCCACATCACGCACACCAACCAGGCCGTGCATGATCTCATCCGGGCAAATCTGCACCGAGCGCCGATGTACAGCGGGCAAATTCACTCCCGCGGACCGCGTTATTGCCCCAGTATCGAAGACAAAATTGTTCGCTTTGCTGATAAAACCAGCCATCAATTATTTCTGGAACCGGAAGGGCGACACACGCGGGAAGTGTACGTCAACGGCATTAGCACCAGCCTGCCGCGCGACGTGCAGGACGCCATGCTGCCGCTAATTCCCGGACTCGAACGGGCCGTCATCATGCGCTACGGATATGCCGTGGAGTACGACTATTGCCCGCCGCAACAGTTGTGGCCCACGCTCGAGACCAAGCGGGTAGCGGGGCTGTATTTTGCCGGGCAGATTAACGGCACCACCGGTTATGAGGAAGCGGCTGGGCAGGGGCTGCTGGCGGGCATCAACGCCGCGCTGCGCCTACGCAACGCCGAACCCCTGATCATTCCCCGCGAAGCGGCCTACCTGGGCGTGCTCATTGACGACCTGGTGACGCGCGGCGTGGACGAACCGTACCGCATGTTTACCAGCCGAGCAGAGTTTCGCCTCTCTTTGCGGCAGGATAACGCCGACCGCCGGTTGACACCGCTGGGCCGTAAAATCGGCCTGGTGGATGACCAGCGCTGGCATCGACTGGAAAAAAAATTGGCTGAAATTGCCCAAGGCCTGCAAATCCTGGAACAAACCAAAACCGCCGATGGCCCCTTAACCAAGTTTGTGCGCCGACCGGAAGTGACCTGGGAAGAAGTCGTGGCCCGCGCTCCAAAACTGGCCCCGCTTTCGACCGCCGCGGCCCGTCAGATCGAATATGATCTAAAATACGAGGGCTACATCGTGCGGCAGGATGAGGAAGTGGAACGCACCCGCCGCCTGGCCGAACGAAAAATTCCGACCACATTTGACTATGCGCGGATCACCTCCCTGCGCACCGAAGCCCGCGAAAAATTGACCCGCGTGCGCCCGCTGACCATCGCGCAGGCCAGCCGGATTAGTGGCATTACGCCCGCGGATGTGGCGCTCCTGATGATTCATTTGGACGGGTAAAGCCTTGCTTTTTGATAATTTCCAAGCAAGCTAAGAGAAATTTAGCGGAGACACGAGGCTGCGAATGGAAATGGAATTCGACCAGCCCGTCCCTGAACGTAGCAGAATTCGTCAGAATTCTGAAAATACAAAGCCAGTCCCTTGCTAACGCTGCTGGCAGAATGGGTCCCTGGCTGACGCTGCGGGCTAAGATTTACCAACGCACGACTCTCTAAATCCCTCTCCCGCAAACTAAAGTTCTTGTTGCATGAGTTTTGTTAATCAATTGGTGGAACGCTTGCGTCCGTTGCGGGTGGCGGTGGTGCATGATTGGTTTTTCTCGCGCCGGGGGGGAGAACGCGTCCTCGAACAAATCCTGGGCTTTGCCCCGCATGCCGATCTATTTTTGCTGTTTGGCAAGCCCGAAGTGCTGCGCACCGCGGCGTCGCACCGCACCCAGTTTTCCTTCCTGGCCAGCCTGCCGGGGATCGAGCGTTATTACAAGTATCTCTTGCCGTACCTGCCGATGGCCATCGAAAGCCTGGACCTGACCGGCTACGATGTCATCCTGAGCAGCAGCCACTGCGTCGCCAAGGGGGTCATTCCCAATCCATTGGCGGTGCATGTCAGTTATATCCACAGTCCCATGCGCTATGTGTGGGATATGGAGCACGAGTATTTTCCCCATCCCCCCAGTTTTTGGCGGCCGTGGGAAATTTTGCGGCGGCGCAGGTTTTATCGCTTGCGGCAATGGGATGTCACCGCGACCAACCGTGTTCACCGCCTGTTGGCCAATAGCGGCTTTGTCGCCCGCCGTTGCCAGTTATATTATGGCCGGACGGCGCAGGTCGTTCATCCGCCGGTGGAGCTGGACCGCTTTACCAAAATCTCCCCCCATCCCCAGTCCCCTCCCGCCGCGCTCCTCTTTGGCGCGTGGGTCCCATACAAAGGAATGCGGTCGACCCTGGACCGGTTGCTCGCGGCAAATATTCGGGTGATTGCCGCTGGCCAAGGGGCCGACCTGGACGCCGCCGCCCGCCAACACGCGAATAATCCCTTGGTCGAATTTGTCCGCCAACCGACCGACGACCAGGTGCAAGACCTGTACGCCCGCGCGCGGATGTTGGTTTTTCCAGGTGTGGAGGACTTTGGCATTGTCCCGCTGGAGGCCCAGGCCGCGGGACTCTGGGTGGTGGCCCCCAACCGCGGCGGCACGGTCGAAACGGTGCGGGATGGCGTGACAGGGACGCTCTTTCCGGCGGGAGACATGGAGGCGCTCGTCGCGGCCACACAGGCAGCACTCGCGCGGCCAGTTTCCGCAGTGGATCGTGATGCCGCGCGTGCCCAGGCGGAACGTTTTTCGCTGGCCCATTTTTGCGAGAACTACGCCCGCAATGTGGTGGAAGAACTGGACCTGCACGGTTAGCCCGCCGCGCGATCAGCCCGCCGTGTCGGCAAGGGGATACAACCTCAGCCCGCCGCGTTAGCCAGGGACTAAATACATTTTATCACGAAGACACAGAGGAGAGACCGAGGGGCACGGAGCAGCAGGATTTAAAATCTCGCATCTTTAATCCAACCTTCCCTCGTTAGCTACTGTAAAACAAGTGCAAGAAGATTTTTAACAAGAGTTAGTAGATAGAGCAGAGTGGGAGCAATGTATTCTCCGCTTCCTCGGCTACCTCCTGTTCAAAACAAGTTTTATATAATGTATTAACATAAGTAAACGAAGTTATCGAAGCGGGCATTACCTCAGTCATCCTTCGTTAACTTTTGTAAATCAGCGTAATGCGGCGAAAGCTATTAAATTCTAAAAAATAATGCCACGGGGAATTCTGCTAGCACGGTTCCCGACGCAATTCGCGATCTGCTCTTGAGAATTATGGCCTTGATAGCGTAAGTTAGTGCCAACAAATTCAGTTAAGCCATTCGCGGGGTACAGGAAGCTACCCCCTGATTCGTAGGCTTAAAACTCTTGTCGCACAAGGATGTTCGATGTCCGCTTCGGTAAGTTCAGATTCCTTACGCCCAGCACAGCACTCCTCCTCGGCGCGCTTGTTGGAAATGACGCCAGCGATCCGTTCAGCGCCAGCGCTGATAGAGCGGGACTTGCCCGCGGCGACCTCCCGCCCCCTCGCTAACGTTACTTCTTTTTCACAACCACCGGCAACCCCGGAGTCCGCGCCTTCGTCGCGGCACCAACCAGAGATTCCCCCCACCGCCGTGGCCGAGGCGATCCGCCGCACCCAATCGTGGCTCTTGCAACGCCAGGAACCAGCGGGTTATTGGTGCGCGGAGCTAGAAGGGGACACGATCCTGGAAAGCGAGTTCATATTACTCTGGGCGTTCCTGGGGCGCGAGCAAGAGCCCCTGTGCAAAAAACTCGCGCGGCAAATCCTCGACCAGCAACTTCCTACCGGGGGTTGGGCCATTTATCCCGGCGGAGAACTAGAAATAAGCGCGAGCGTCAAAGCGTACTTTGCCCTCAAGCTTACGGGACAAGAACCGTCGTCGGAACCGCTGCAACGCGCCCGCCGGGCGATATTGCGCGCGGGAGGAGCCGACCGCGTCAACAGCTTTACGCGGTTTTATCTGGCGCTCTTGGGCCAAATACCCTACGCCTGTTGTCCCGAAGTGCCGCCGGAGTTTTTCCTGTTGCCCACGTGGTTTCCCATCAATCCCGCGCGGGTCAGCGCCTGGTCGCGACCCATGATTGCCACGCTGTCCATCATGTCCGCGTTGCAGCCGATCACCCGGGTGCCAGAGTCAGCGGGCATCGCCGAACTTTTTTTAACTCCACCGCGCACGTGGAATTATCCCGGCAATCCGGGAGCGCAAAAAACCCTGAGTGGCTGGCTGTGGAAACAGTTTTTTTCCGCCGTGGATAGAGGATTCCGGTTTGCACGACGGCGGGGATGGCTGTGGTGGCGCAAGCGGGCCCTCAATACCACGCGGGATTGGATCCTCGCCCGGTTTGCTGGCAGCGACGGCCTGGCGGCCATTTTTCCCCCCATGGTCTGGAGCATCATCGCGCTCAAGGCGCTGGGCTATGGCCCGGGAGCCCCCGAGTGGGACTACGCCATCGCGCGACTGCTGGACCTGGTCATCGAAACGCCCACAACCGCGCGGGTGCAACCGTGCAAATCCCCCGTCTGGGACACCGCCCTGACCGCGCGGGCCTTGGCCGAAAGCGGCCTGCCAGCAGCCGGTTCGCCACTCCTCGCCGCCAGCCATTGGTTGTGCGCCCGGGAAGTTCGCTTTGCCGGCGATTGGTCCCAAATCGTCAAAGCGCAGCCCGGAGGTTGGGCGTTTGAATTTGACAATCAGTTTTATCCCGATCTAGACGATACGGCGATGGTGCTCATGGCGCTCGCGCACCAATACACGGACCACGGCAGGCCCCTCCCCTCCCCTGCTCCGACACCAACGATGTCACCTGCTGACGCGTATCCCAGTGGTGCCGCCGTGACACATCGCGAAGTGGACTTACTCGACCAGATCATCGCCGCCACGCAGCGCGGCGCCGCCTGGATGCTGGCCATGCAAAACCGCGACGGCGGCTGGGGCGCTTTTGACCGAGATAATAACGCCGAATTTCTTTGCCAGGCCCCATTTGCCGATCATAACGCCATGATCGATCCCAGCACCCCCGACCTGACCGCCCGCGTGCTCGAAGCCCTGGGCCGCTTGGGCAAACGGATCGGCGACACTGCGGTGGATCGCGCCGTGGCGTACCTGCGTCACACCCAAGAAGCGGACGGCAGTTGGTACGGGCGCTGGGGGATTAATTATATCTATGGCACGTGGCAAGCGTTGCAAGGCTTGGCTGCGGTGGGGGTTTCAGCCAATGATCCACTCCTGCGGCAAGGGGCAAATTGGCTTTTGGCCCATCAACAACCCAGCGGCGGCTGGGGTGAATCCGCCGCGACGTATGAACAACCCAAATTACGCGGCCAAGGCCCCGCCACCGCGTCGCAAACAGCCTGGGCGTTGTTGGGACTGTTGGCAGCGGGACACGCGCGGCACCCGGCTGTGCGACGGGGAATGCACTACCTGCTGGTCCAGCAGCGGACGGATGGATCCTGGGAAGAGGCGGAATGGACCGGCACGGGCTTTCCCTGCGTGTTTTACCTAAAGTATCACTACTACCCGATTTATTTTCCCCTATTGGCCCTAGGCCGATATCAACAGGAATTAGTTGCGGAGGGGTCAGGGGTGAGGGGTGAGACACGAGAGGCGGGAGTTGAGAGACGAGAGGCGTAGTTCGGGCTTTAGCCCGTAACAAAGCCGCCGATGGCATCGGCGGTCTTGAAGCGCGGGGCGGGGACGAGAGGCCAGGGACCCTTAGCCCGCAGTGTTAGCCAGGGACAAAATACATTTATCACGGAGTCACGGAGGAGACACCAAGGGGCACGGAGAGGAAGGATTTCAAATCTGAAATTTCGAATTTCAGATCTGATATTCAAATCTCAAATTTGAAATTTCAATTCTGGGATTTGCCTTTCTCCGCTACCTCTGTTTCCTCCTGTTCAAAATGAATTACCAGAAATATTTAAACAAGAGGAAACTAACTCAACGAAGTGCCGAAAGCATTTTCCACCATAGTTCCTTTTGCTGACTTTTGTAAAATAGCATTTGTTCCTTTTGCAAATTTCCAACAGAGCCAATCATCATGGGTGTGCCGATTTCCCAAATGTGGACCGTCGCCAGTTATGTGATCCGGCAACGCCTGCGCGGACAACAGCGCTATCCCCTGGTGCTCATGCTGGAGCCGCTGTTCCGTTGCAATCTGGAATGCGCCGGCTGCGGTAAAATCCAGCATCCCACGCAAATTTTGAGGCGGCACCTGACCCCGGAGCAATGCCTGGCCGCGGCCCGGGAATGCGGAGCGCCGATGGTCTCCATTCCCGGCGGAGAGCCGCTGTTACACCCCCAAATCGATGAAATCGTGGCTGGCCTCGTGCGGATGCGCAAATATGTCTACCTCTGCACCAACGCGATCAAACTTGAAGAATCCCTGCATAAATTCACGCCCAGCAAGTATCTCAGCTTTTCGGTGCATCTGGATGGTCTGCGCGAAGAACACGACCGCGCTGTCTGCCGCGCGGGGGTGTATGACACGGCGGTACGGGCGATTCGGGCGGCATTGGCGGCGGGCTTTCGGGTGACAACCAACACCACACTGTATAACGACGCCGACCCGCAGCGATTTTGCGATCTGTGCGATGAACTGATGCGCCTGGGCGTCGAGGGGATGATGGTCTCGCCGGGTTACAGCTATGCCAAGGCCCCGGATCAAGAACACTTTTTACAGCGGCAACAGACCGAGCGGTTGTTCCAGCAAATCCTCAGCCGCCGCAAACGAGGCTGGCGATTCAACCAATCGCCGCTATTCATGGAATATCTGCGCGGCAACTGGGACCTGGAGTGCACTCCTTGGGGAAGTCCGGCGTATAACTTGTTTGGCTGGCAAAAGCCGTGCTACTTGCTGGACGAAGGGTACGCCGCCAGTTTTGCGGAGTTGCTCGCTAGTACCGATTGGGACAAGTACGGCCGGGCCAGCCAGAATCCCAAATGCCAAGATTGCATGGTGCATTGTGGGTATGAACCCTCGGCGGTACTGGCGACGTTTGGCAGTTGGCGGGGCTTTGCGGCGACGGCCTGCGCCACCTTGCTGGGCTTTGTCCCCCGTTGGCTGCAACCGCCAAAACGATTTCCGCATTCCGCTACGTCAGTTGCCGCAAAAGATAATCGACCATCGCTGTCGGGACCACATTTACGACAACTGCCCGTGATAACACGGGACACCGCCCCGTCGTCACGGGATATCTTGGAAGAAGCACTTCCCTAAATAGCGACCACCCGGCTGCGGCAACTTTTTCAATCAACATTAACCATCGCGTAAATCTTGATTGGTTTGCCACAGACTCAGGGATACGCCGGTGAGCAGGCAAATCGCCACGCCCAGACCGATAGCGTAGTTGTCATCCCACAGATCCAGGGCAATGGCGGCGCTGGTGATAATCCCCCCCAGCATGACGCACAAGCCGGCTAGGGCCACCAGGCAAAGTTGCAGCCAAGAGTTCGCGGCTCCGGACTGATTTTGGCCAAGCGGCGAGACGCTGCCCCGCAGACCGGCATGAGTAGACGGCCGGGGATGAGTTTCCCGCGTAGCTGGGGTATGCGGACGCGCTGCCTGCGCATAACCTGCCTGAGCATAACCTTCTTGCGCATAACCGGTGGGCGCGGCATATTCACTTTCCGGCGAAGCCAGTAACCGCTCGGTCGTGGATAACAACCGTTGTGCCTGACTCACACTGGCGGGCCAGGCCGCCGTGGACCAGGCGCTAGCCAACCCCAGGGCAGCGCTCGCGCCGCGCGGCATCTCCGCTTTGGCATCCGCGCGCCACAATTTTCCGGCAGCCCCCGGCTGAGACCCAGCCCCCGCCAGCGAATATCGATCAATCCCCGGCGGGGTATGACCGCATTTGGCACAACGCAAAGTGGTCGTTCCCCCGCCAACGCTATGCGGCAAATCTTGTTGACAATGCACACACCACATGGGCGACCTGCGGTAAAAAAGTTTTGCTAGCAGAGAAGCATCGAGGAACGGCAGAGGGGGAATAGTCTTCCTTATCGGCAAGTTGGGCCTAATTTGTGCAATCGGCGGTTTTGACAAGTCTGACTGCTAATCATGGCACCGCTATCCGTAAAAATCGAACTACCCGCCAGCGTTCGCCCTTTTTGAAATTGCCTTTTTTACACCAAAGAGAGGCGTAACAATCTAGGCAAACTGCGCAAAGATTGCATATTCTGCCGATTTTTTTGTTTCCGTGAAGATTAACAGGTCGATGATTCCCCTGGAACTTTGTCCGCGCACCGCGGGGACAATTTCGGTAATCACCTGCGAGGCGGTTTTTTTTGCATGAATGTCTGTCGTTGGCGGATCCCCCGTGGTCATTTGCCAGCACCAGGTTTCATCCCTGGGTGTGGATGGTTGCTATTTTTGGCAGTTACATTTTGCGGCGGATGTGCCGCGACAAATAAACAAACTCCAGCCACACCCGCCCCCACGACGCAAACAACCAGTGTCTCTATCCCCGCCGATGCGGGCACCAACGGAGCGGCCCGGATTAGTAATGGGCAAATGATCAATGACGCGCAAGCCGCGGCACTGCTGCACGAATCGTCCACCGCGTCCGGCAAAAGTTCCTATAGCGCGCGTGATCCTCACCGGGAAGGTCATGTCCGGCACACGCAAGTGGGAGACCCCATAGAATTGGCGGGTTGGGGAACAGGTCGATCACATTCCCGTTCCGCCGCACGCCCGGTCGATCAGCAGGTCCACCCCGTGAATTACCAGGCGGCCTGGCTGGCAAATCGATCATTGCCGGATCGACCCGGGGCGATGGACACGCTGGACTCGACCGGCCAGGGGAAGTTTTTTCTGGCCCAAAATAGCATTCCCGCGCCCCCCGTGCCCGAGATACCTGATATTGGACCGTTGCGAAAAAGCCACCCCGCCAGCAGCGCGACATCCGTCCCCGCTCCTACTCCCGCGGCCCCCACCGGCGGCGCATCGGTGGTGATCCAGCGGCAACTCGGTTTTCCCTCGGCGGAAGCGCTGGCCGCGGACCGGGTGCAACTGTCGCGCAATCAAGATCTGGTCTCCCTGACCGCCCGCGATGCTCCCCTGGGTGTGGTGCTGGGTATGATCGCCGAACAACATGGTTTGAATATTGTCAGCGGTGAGAGTGTTGATCAACGCATCACGGTCACACTGGCTAATATTGGCCTGGAAGAAGTGTTGGACGCGATCTTGGCGGTCAATGGCTACACCTGGACCCGGCAAAACTCCATCATCGTGATTTCCGCCATATCCAAGGAAAATAAATCTTCCGCCGCGGTCCAGGGCCGGCAGGTCCGGGTCTTTAACCTGAACTATGTCAGCGCGGTGGAAGTGGACAAAGTCGTCAAGGGGCTGCTGTCTCCAGTGGGCCAATCCTTTATCAACGAGACCAAACTAACCGACCAGCGCCGCACGTTTGAGCAAGTGGTCGTGGAGGATTTACCCGCGTATATCGAGCGCATCGCCATGTACATCGCCCAGGTGGATGTGATGCCGCGACAAGTACTGGTCGAAGCGCACGTGTTGCAGGTCGCGCTCAAGGACAATTGCAAGCATGGCATTAATTTTGACGCCTTGCTAAAAGTGAACAATTCCCAGGTGCAGTGGCAAACCGCGGGATTTGCCAGCGGCGTGCCGCCGGTCTCGATGCTACGGATAAATGGGACGGACTTGACCTCGCTAGTGGATCTGATCAAAAACACGACCGATTCCAAGACGCTGGCCTCCCCCAAGGTGGTGGTGCTTAACGGCCAGGAAGCCCGCATTCAGGTCGGCGGCCAGATTGGTTACCTGTTGACCACCACCACCCAAACCAGCACCCTGCAAAGCGTGGACTTTTTGAATATCGGCGTCATTCTGAACGTCACGCCGATCATCACCGAGGAAGGCCAGGTTTTGATGCAGGTCCATCCAGAGGTTTCAACCGGCAGGATCAATCCCACCACCAACCTGCCCGAAAGCGAGACCACCCAGGTGGATACCCGCGTCATGCTAGGGGATGGCGAAGCGATCGTGATTGGGGGTCTTATCAAGGAAAACAACACCGACACCCAGAACAAGATTCCCTGGCTGGGGGATTTGTGGCTGATTGGCTGGTTCTTTCAGCGGGGCGAAATCCAGCGCGAGCGGAACGAGATTGTGATTGCGCTGGTGCCGCGAATCATTCCCGCGCCCCCTGGTTGCCGCGATCTGTGCCCTCCTCAAACTCAGCAGGCCCTGACTCCGCTGATGACCGGACCGCTCATCCCCGTCGACCGGAGCGCCTGGGAGGCCCAATTACCAGACGCCAGCCAGCGTCCCGCCTGGACGATGCGGGGCTGGGGAGAAAGTGTTAGCGAAGAATCTCCCCCGCCCGCCGGCGCGCTCCCCGCCAGCAACTCGGTTCCCCCGCGATCGGACGCGCAGCCCAACGACCTTCCGCGCAGCTCCGTGCCAGCCGAAGTGCTTCCCACGCCCGCGGCGCAGCCCCCGTCACCCCATCCCCCTTATCCGCAAACAAATCATCCCGCCGCCACGATGCTCCCGGGTTCAACGGGCACGACGGCGAACGCGTCACTGGTCGTCAGAAAAACTACATCCGCCCCGACGAATGCGCTCCCTCCCGCCAACCCGCTTTTTTCCGCTCCGCGTTAGGAATAGTTTATGGCCAAAAGACTAGAAGTTCCCCGACAGTTGCAGCATCTGTTAGAAAAGCGGGACTCCCCCGAACGACGCAGCGGAGAACGCCGTGCTAAAACTGACGTAACCCGCGGCACAAAGGATGCGCCCCCTGTGGAACGCCGCCAAAAGAACCGCCGCGGGGCAAAGCGGCGTACAGGGGACTAATTCCCCTGACCAAAGTGACTCCACTGCGCAAACTACTCCGCCAACCGTTCCAAATATTCCCGTCGCCAACTCCGCGAACCCTGATAAAGTTGCAATTGATCACGCATCACGCTGGGGGGGCGGATGCAGACATCCGCCACCGACGCCGAAAACACCCCCGCTGTCGGTACGCCCAGACGCGCGTGCAATAGGGCATAAGGCGCTAGATCCAGCCGCTGTTCGGGGGGATTGCGGCGGAATGGCAACCGGACCACCGCTGGCCCAGCGGCGAAATCCGTCTGACGCAACAAGTGATGCGCGGTTTCTAACTCCACAAATTGCGGCAATCGCGCCCCGCGGTGGATGCCATTAATATTTTGAATTTCACCCACCAGTGTCAGCGTTAATTCGCCGCGGACCGGGACCAGGTTGCCTTGTTCATCCAGGGGGAGCACCGTCACCAGCAGCCCATCCAACTCTGGATCGGCGTCCCAACTGGCCAGGCTGGATTCCAGCGTAAGCGTCGCGACCGGCAAAGACGGGCTAGCTTGCGCCGGGTGAATCGTTCCCATGTTTGGGTCATCATTCGCACTGAACAGTATGTTCGCCGCTGACAGTCTTTCCCCCCGCGTGACCTCATGCTCCAGTGCGGGAAACGCCTCCATCTGTCGCAGCTTCTTTCCCCGCGTGACCGCCACTGGCAACGATTGGCGAAATTCCTCCGCCGACCAGACTCTCGTGCGGTGTTCAACTTCGCTTACCTCCGACCAGGCATAACCACTGGTCAGTTGCAACCCCGGCAACTCCCGCCGCAGCCAAAGCCGGTTGGCATCGGTGGCGATATCCACATGGCCCCGCACAATCTGCCCCGAACGTAAAACAACCAGGGTCAGTACCGGCGTTACTGGCAGCGGGGCGTCTCTCTTTATCACAGGGAGTGGGGAGTTACCTTCCCCAGGTAAGGGGGCGGGTAGCGCCTCGAAAGGGGCCTCTGGTAACGGTGGCGGGGAATCGGGACGCTGCTGGGCAGGCAGTTCTCTTGCCGCAACCAGCAACAAACCCCAGAGCGCCACACACGGCAAAAAATAGCGAAGCGGCAAATTTTTCATCGGTCCCACTGCGGTAGATTCCCGGAAGCATGCCTATGGCTATGCCCAGGTGCAAGCAGTGTGCCCCGCCCAAACAACAGACGAATTCGCTATAAACACTTACAGCAAATAAACTTAGCAAACCTGCCCCAGGTGGCAAAACGACCACAAAGGCCAACCTATGTTGCCAGAATGCATCAATCGACTGCCGAACTTACGGCAGCTTGAGCGAGCCGGGGGTATAAAAGCGGTTGGGCGAGGGGTGATAAAAGCCAGGCGGAGGATTGGTCAACAATTTGCTGGCATGGATCAGATTCACGGTCGAGCTAAAAAAATCGATTTGCTGATTACTGACGACGGCGCCGCGGATGGTTGATTGACCCTTAAATATAATATTACCCGTGGCATAGACCAGACCTTGGATTTCGCTCGTGTAGGAATAATCCATGAGCGAATCCCAGGTTCCCTGATAAGGGGCCCCCAGGGGATTAAAATTTATCGCCAGTGAACCCTCGCTCAGGGGGGCGGCCGAGGTGTTAATATTGACATAGCCCACCACTAAGAGCGCGGGATAATTCTCGACCCCCGGCTGCCAATGGATAGAATTGCACAGGGTGACTGGATTGGGATTGAGCAGCACCAGGGTAGCGGCGATCCGCGAATTTTTAATAATCAACTTTTGTCCCTGGCAATCGATCACATAAATCCCCTGCGGATTGGTCGTTCCGCTAAACGGGTTGCTCCCGGCGGAGAGGATTTTTTTATTAATAAAAGCGCTTTGGGCGTCTATATTCAGGTCCACCAGACTGGCATTGTCAACATGATAATCTGACGTGTTGTTGGTGATGATTCGCCATTCGGCTTTTAACAGCGTCCCGGTCCAAGTGGGGGTAACAGAATGTGTCAACGTGCGCCAGATACCGGCCACGCAGGTCTGGCTGGAAGAGGCAAGCGTCTGATTTCCCGTCGTGGTTTCGATGTACAGGGCTAATTGGACTTGGCTATTCTGCGCGACGCGAATCGCCGTGGACAGGTCATAACTGCCATTTGACTCGACTTGAGTGACAACCGATTGGGCCAAGCCACTCGAGCTATTAGCCCGCCCACTGACCAAAATGGACGCGGCGCCACTGGCCGCCTGCGTGGTCGAATGAGCGAGGGTGGCGGTGCCATAGGTTGTCCAGCCAGAGATATCGGTCTCAAAGGTGGGATTGGCTAGCATTTCCACTTCGCCGATCGGCAAATCCGCATAATTGATCTCCGTCCCATTGGCCAGATAGTACGCCAGGGCATAATCCGGCTCTTGGTCGTCCGCCTGGGGAAAATAGCGAGGCCAGCGGCCATTCGTCCGCTTCAATAACTGATAACCTATTCCTTGCAACAAGGGAGCTACGGCGTTGGCGCGCAGTTGGGTGGTTCCTTCTAGGATCACCTTAGAATTCGAAAGGACCCAACTTCCCCCCGTCACTGTGGACAGATTGAGACGCATTTCCTGCTGAGAGGCAATTCCCGCCTGAATCGCGTCATAGGGCAAACGCCGCGATTCTAATTGCCGCGACACGCGTTGGGTGGCGGCGCCAAACACCCCCGTCACGGTCATTACGACCGGTTCCAGGTCATCATCCAGTAAATTGCCATCCAGCGGATCGGTTGCCGTGACGGCATACGTCCCCCCGGCCAAGGGAACCGGCGTATTCCAGGAATTTGCCGCGAGTTGGCTGCGCCAGTTGGCGTTCGCCTCGATACGTTGCAGGACCAGCTCCAACCCCGACATCGCGATCCAGCGAGCTTGGTTGATTTCTTGGTAATCACTCGCCAATCGTCGTTTGAGCCGCAACTCATACAGACCGGCCATCGCCACCGCCGACACGATAAGCGCAAATCCCAACACTAACAAATACGCCGTTCCCCGCCGGCGCGTACCCCGGCAACCCGCTGCTACACGCTTTGGCCTGGCTTGCGGAGGGATGTGAGTGAATCGGCCCATGACGGCAAATGGCTGTATTGGCTTTAAAAAAACATTAAAGTCAGATGGGGGCGGTTCAGTTTTCCAAGACCGCGCTATTGGTGGTGTAGGCCCAGGCGGGACGGGTGGCGGTGGTTTTTAGCCCCCGGACGATGGCCAACTGGCGTCCGGCATAGCGCACCGTGACTTGTATCAGCTTTAGTCCCTGGTCGGTGCCGCTGGCAAGTGTGGGATTGACCGGGTTCACCCATTGCACGGTGCAATGCCGGGTCCAACCGCTCCAACCAGTGAGCGAAACACCTGCTTTGGATTGCAGCGTGGTTTCGTTGTAGTTGTGATAATCATCGACATCGTCGTAGTTCGCCCGATTCGCCAGGGTTTCCGCTCCTTCCCGTCCAAAGGCCAGCGTATCAACGGGTTCAAAGTAGCCCAACTGGAGGATTTCCCCTAACATATCCGCGGCCAGTTGCGAGGCCCGGATTTGCTGCTCCACGGCGGTTGCGCTGCGGCGCCCCGCCCCCACATTGACCAAACTGGCCGCCACCAAAGTTCCGGTGAGCAAACTAGCCATTACCACTTCGATCAGGGACAAACCCGCGCGGTGCCGCGCGGCGGCGTCCCCCGTCGCGCGGGGGCCGGATATTTGACACAATCGTGCTTTACGCTGCCGCATGTTTCAGGCCTTCGTTTTTATAAATTTGCTAGGGGATTTCCGGGGGGCTATGCAGCGTCACCGAGCGTTCATACATGATGGACCCGGTTGTCTGTTGAATTTGGGCGGTCACCCGTACTCCCCGCAAGATTTGGCGATTCCCGGTATAATTGTTGTAGTTGCCATACACAAATAACCGGATATCCGCCAGATTGTTACGCGCTCCCCACGATCCGCCGCCGTTCGCGCTTTGCACGAACTCCAGATTGGGCGTGTCATCGGTGGAACCGGTTTGATACTCAATATGGGCGATGACGCCGCTGCCCGAGCTTGCTCCCCAGACCACGGCCAGTCGCGCCGCGGGGGCCAGTTCGGTAATTGATGAGAAGCACACCTGTCGCCATTCATAAACTTGGGGCAAGTCCGTCGACGCCAGGGTTTCTTCGGCCAGAATTGGCAGCGAGGGGAGACCCGCCGCGTCCGTCGCACAAATCCGTATAATCAGGTTTCCGCTTCCCGTGCCGCGCTTGGCCCGAAAGCGAATCCCCGTCAACTGCCAATTGGCGGTCCCCACCGCCAGCGTCGGGACAAAACTTGTCGCGCACCACTGCGTGGTCGAAATGCTAAAAGACTGGGGCGTGCGCAAGGAAGCGGTATCGTGCCTGGCCAGCAGGCTTAAATCCTGCTGGGGTGGAAGGATATTGAGCGTCTCCGTCTGGTAGGCCAGGTTAAAATTTGTGACTTGGCCGGTGAGATACTCCGCTTCTTGGCCATTGAGCGTCAAAAACAGCGTATTGTTGGGAACGCGACTGGTGCCGGACCAAGCCAGCTTGGCCCGGGCGGGGGTGTCGGTGGCATCCAGCGGCGGTAAGTCAAATTCCACGGTGCCGGGACTGGTAAGGGCAAAAGCCTGGGCCTGGGCCAAGTATTCGGTTAATACTTGCAGCGTCGCGGCCGAATCGTATTGACGCTGAAAACTCGACTGGTCGAGCGCGCGGGATTGCAGCGTAACCTTGAGGGCGGAAGCAGCCGCCACGCACAAGATGGCAAAAGCCGGCAACGCGACCACCAATTCCACCAAGGTGTGCGCGGCGCGTCTGTTGGATGGCGGGAAATGGCGCATGTTACTCCACAATTTCCAATTTGCCGGTAACCGCCCGCACCCGCACTTCCCGTTGCAGATTTCCACAGCGGACGAATACCGAGCCCGCGCTGTCCGGGATGCCCCAGCGACTATATGTCACGTTTTGATCTTCGGCGTTTGGGGTGGCATCCGCGTCAAAGGTCGCACTGGCCAGTTCACAGTTGTACGGCGGACCGGCCAGGTTGACCATGTACGTCGTACGGGAACTGTCTAAATCGCGCATCCCGGCCACGGTGTAGGATTCGCCGGCTAGATTAAATGCGATGGTCAAAGACAGATTTTGCAAGCGGGCGCGGGTCCGCGCCTGCTCGAGATCCGCGGCCACCCTGCGGGCCGCGTGTTCCACCCGATACCGCGCGAGGGTGGCGGTATAACGGGGGGCGGTAACCGCCGCCAGCACGCCCATGATGAATAACACCACCGCCAGTTCGACGAGCGACCAGGCAGATCTTCGGGAGGAGGGGCGGGGCTGGAATGTTGGCAACATGGCGCGCTCCGGCAGTTAGTTCATCGCCATTGCGTTCACGGCCAGGCCGATGGTGTCCCAATCGGGGGGAAGGGTGCCGGTTTCCTCAAACATTTCCCGTCCCCGCAATAACAACTGCATGTGGCTTTGATCCCGCCCGCAGATATCCTTGATTTCCGCCGAGACCGCGAAATAGGCGTCCACGACGCGTGGATCCCATTGACTGCCCGCCCCGGAACGGAGGATGGATTCGGCTTTTTCCAGCGGCATGGCCGTACGATACGGTCGGCAACTGGTCATTGCGTCCAAGGCGTCGGCCACAGCCAAAACCCGCGCGGGAAAAGGTATATTCATCCCCTGCAATCCGTGCGGATAACCTTGGCCATTATAACTTTCGTGGTGATGCAAGACTCCGGGCAGGACATACTCCAAATGCCTTAAATGCTTAAGAATATTGTAGCCAATCTCGGGATGCCGCTTGATGACGGCGTATTCCTCGTCCGTCAGCTTGCCCGGTTTGGTCAAGATTTCGTCCGGGACGCCAATCTTTCCCAGGTCGTGCAACAACCCACTCATGTAGATTTGTTCGCACTCCCGCGGCTCGCAACCCAGTTCCCGGGCCAGCACCCGCGCGATCCGCGCCACCCGGTCGCTATGGCCGCAGGTGTAGGGATCCTTGGCGTCGATGGAATTTGCCAACGCCCGAATCACCCCCACCAACAGAGCCTCTTTTTCCTGGAACTGCTGGATATTTCGGGCATGTGTGGCCAGCATGGTCGCGGCGGCGTTGGCCAGGCCCACTTCAAACGTGCCAAATTCCCAACTGCTCAGGCAACCCGCCGTCAACACATCATCGTCGTCGACGTGGGGCAGGCGCTTATTCAACACCAGGAGCCAGCCAAAATGCTGTTCATTGCGGGAAATGCGAATCGCGATCACGTTGCGCAGCTTTTCGCAGCCGGGTAGCGTCAGCGAGCGTTGGGGGGCGTTGCGCACCGGCGGAATGTGAATGTCGGCGGCGGACGGACGCAATAACCGGCGATATTCCTCGGGATCAATTTCCAGATCGCCCGTCATATAATCCGCCCATTGCTCCAAGTTATCGGCTGCCAGGGAATTCACGCGGTTGACGGTTTCATCGATAAACACAATTGCTTCGGCGTTGATCAGATCGCGCAAGGAAGGCAGCACCGTGGCGGCCACCGAATGCATGTCGTTGCGCAGATTGCAAACTTCCAATTGTTCGGCCAGGCCCCGCAGCCAGGTTAGTTCCTCAAAATCGGTGGTAACCTGGTTGACATACGCCCGCAATTTGGTCTGGGCGTTTTCCAACTGCATGCGCAAATTGACGGTGGAGGTCACGGACGCGATCAGCTTTTGAATTAGCTCCGAGGGACCGGGGGGGCAGTAACCGCACACCACCACGGGAACCTGCCCGGCGTCGGCCACCGGCGCGATGAAAATTTCCCCCCCCTCGGGTTGGGGGACATAGACAACCTTGGCCCCCAGCGAATACCCGGCCAGAATTTGCGGAATGCTCGAACTCAGCGGCGCGGAGGAAGAGTGTTCAACTGAATTGGCGTGCGACTCGGCGTCTCCCAGAATACAGTGCCACTGGGATTGTTTGGCCCACACACCGCAGGGGGCGGCCAGAGCGGCGACTAGTTCCTCGTGCAAGGCCAGCGCGTGCGCCACGACCGGAAACGAGAGCCAGTTATAGGCTTGCCAAATTTGCATAGTCGGCAAAAAGGGTAAGGGTACCAAGACGTGGAAATCCATCCTTCACCTAAATTTAGTGCGCAAACCGCAAATAAACGGAAAAAAATTCCCTTGACCCCAAATTTGCCCACTCCCATTTTTTGACCTAGTGTTGTGCGGAGATTCTCGCCGAGGGGGGCGGAAGTCAGCTTTTTGAGGCAGTTTTCCCGAAAAGGCAGGCAAGAAATGGCACAAAATTTTTGGCGGAATACAAACATGTCGTCACGCACAGCGCGTCCTGGTTTTAGCTTGGTGGAGCTGGTGGTGGTTATTTTGATTATGGGGATTATCGCGGCGGTGGCCGCCCCCAAAATGTTCGACACGGCCACCACCGCCCGCGAAAATAGCACCCGGCAATCGCTGTTAACCCTGCGCGACGCGATTGAACTGTACAAAGCCCAAAACAACAGTTATCCGCCGGCGGCAATTAGCCTGGCCACAAATTTGCGCCCTTTTCTCAAGGGGCCGTTTCCCCCCGTCCAGTGCGGACCCAACCTGAACGCGCTTTGCACCGAAACCTCCCAAGATCCGATCACCACTCCCGCGGTCAGCAGCGCGGGTTGGGTGTACAATCCGGCCACGGGGGATATTTCGGTCAATGCCGCCGCTTATATCGCCTGGTAATCACTCTCCCGGTACTGATGCTGCTAGGAGAACCTACTGATGGCCCAACCGTATCGTATTTTGGTCGCCGAGGATAACCAGGTGTTATCCGATGTCCTGCGCTTTAATCTGGAGCGCGCCGGGTATGCGGTAACCGTGGCGGATAATGGAGAAACCGCGAAGCACTTGCTGAATGGCGAGTCCTGGGACTTGCTGATGACCGATTACCAAATGCCCCTGGTCAATGGCGAAGAACTATGCCGCCATGCCCGCCAGCTTCCCGCTTGCCGCGAGCTGCCGATCATTATGTGTTCGGCCAAGGGCTTGGAACTCAATTTCGAGGATTTACGCCAGACGCTGGGAATCCAGCGGCTGCTACATAAGCCATTCAGCATGAAGGAAATCGTCAAGCTGGTGGCCACGACCCTGGCCGAAAAAACCAGCGCGCTGGCCGTGGGCTAGCTCCCGCCCGTATTGTTACCCCCCCCCCCCCCCCCCCCCCCCCCCCCAGAACAACCCCCGCGCGAGGACCCCCCCCCCCGAGGCGGGGTTGGGGGGGGAAAGGGATAAAAACCGCCCCCCCCCCGGCAGCCAAAACAATTTTTTTGTTG
>JANRLT010000003.1 GCA_033762255.1 Pirellulales bacterium
TTCCCCCCGCCCCCCCCGCCCCCCAACTAACCCACGCCCACAGCAATACGCCGACCGCGAACATCCCCAGGCTAAGGTTTTGAGAGATACTCAGCCCGGTGTGCAAAAAGTTGGCTTCATCGACGCGAATCATTTCCAGCAAAAAGCGGGAAATGGCATGCAGGATCAGGGTTAAGGCCAACACTTGGCCATGCCGCCGCCGCAATGGTGTAAACGTCCACAACACCCAGGCCAAAAAAAACGCATCCAGCGCGCTATAGATTTGGGTGGGATGGACAGGCAAGGCCGTGGGCAACCCGGCGGTGACAAAGTGGACCGGCGGTTCCAAGCCATCAAAGTGCAACGTTAATTCCGTTCCCGGGAGTCGTTCTTGTAATAACACCTGCAGGGCATAACGGGCCGAGATAGCACCGCCCGCGGGATTTAAATCAACCGGGGGATAGCGCCGCGGGTTGGTCGCGCCGGGGTTCAATACGATAATTTGGCGAATGCGCAATCCCGGCCGCAGTCCGGCTTTTTCGGCGGCGGAATACTTTTCCACCGCTGTCACAATCGCGGGCAACTCTTCTTCCTGCCACGAAAGTTGCAACCCGTGGATAAAATGCCGTCCTTGTTCGACTTGTTGAATATAGACGGGACTTTCCGGGGGAAACCGCACCCCCCACGGGAGATCGCATTCCCCACCATAACAGCAGCCATTGAGAAAACATCCGAGCCTGCCAATGGCCTGCCCCACGGCCATACTAGGAGCAATCAGGTCGGCCAAGGCTAAAAAATTGATTTTTGTTTTCCAACAAAAAAGCGACATTCCCGCCATGGCACCGATCAGAGACCCAAAGACGACCAAGCCCCCTTTTTGCATGTTAATGGCGGCGACCAAGGAACCCCAGGGATCCCACGAGCCATCGGGATGGCGAATATCAAAATTCTGGCGATATTCGATGACGTAAAAAATACGAGCGCCAATAATTCCCGCTACCACCAGCCAAACCGCCAAGGAAAAAATCACTTCCCCCGGCAAGCCCTCGGCTTTGGCCCGGTGTAATGCCAACGCCACCCCGCTGACCACCGCCACCAAGAGCATCACGCCATAACCGCGAATTGGTATCCCCCGGGCATCGGAGCCGGGGATGCGCTCTGCTAATTGAGGCAAGAGCCACACAATGGCGGCCCCGATGAGGACCGCGAAAACCGTATAATTGATCAAATCGGCGTTCCATCCCCCCCAGCGATACTGATAGGCAAAAATCACTCCCGCCAGCAAAGCCCAGAAAAACAACAGTAGGCCTACCCCCAGGACGGGCAATCCTAAAACTTCCGCGGGGATGTAAAAAAGTGTTTGCAGCACAATCCACGGTTCCGGATAATGGTAAACAAGTCCCCGCGCAAAAGCTGGGATCAATGATATAAAAATTGTCGTGAACCTTTCCCTGGCCCACAAGGGGACCTCCTGCGGCTCCTCTCGATATTATGAATGCGGATTTAAACCCACACCCGACGCGCGGAATACGAAAAAGCCGCCATGGTTGGCAAGCTCTCCGCCGCGCCGGCGTATTAATCGGGATGATGGCCCTGGCGGCGGGACTGCCGGTCGGTCATACCACGCGCGCCACGGCCCAGACCGCTCCCCGGCAAATCGCCCGCTTTGGCGCGCAGGCATATCGATTGCCTAATTTCATCGCCGCGATCACCTATATTCCCGATCTGGACGGCTTTGCCGTGCTGTGCAATAACGACCAGAAATTACGTTTTTGTGCGGCAAAAACCGGTGATGTCCGAGATTTATGCCAACTATCCGCGCCGGCTTACTCAATCTCCCAACGGATGTCGCGCATGAGCTTTTGGTCGGTGGCGCATAAATTATTACTGATTCAGCGGACGGGGGGCATTGATGCCATTGATGTGGAACGGCAAAAAATCGTCTGGTCAAAATCCCTCTCCCTGCTGCCAAATCAGTCCTTGATCATCTTTGCGCCGGGGGGCCAGCAATGGGCCTACGTGGAAAAACCGGATAAACCGGTGAAATTCTTTAGTTGTCAGACCGGAGAGGAACTTTCCGCCTGGAGTATTACCCCGGAAGTCCTCTTAACCGGGGCTTTTAGCCCCGATGGGCGTTATTTTACCCTGACCACCCGCAATAGCCAGGGACTGCGCACCTGGGACACCCAGGAAAAAAAGCAACTTCCCCCTATCTTGGAGAGCAAAAACAATTTCTACCAAGTGGCTTATCACCCCACCAAACCTTGGCTGGCGGTCACCCATAATAACCAGTCGGCGGTGATTTATGACCTAGAGACCAAAGCCGAATTACAGACCGCCCAGCCCGGCATGGCGATACGCCATCTCATGTTTTCAGAGGATGGCCGTTATCTCATCCTGACGGCTTATAATTCCACTTTGACATTATGGGATGTCGAACAGAAAAAAGACGCGGGCAAACTAATTAATCATATTTATACTCCCAGTTTTTGCCTGCCGGAATTAGTCCCGGAGGGAAAATTATTTCTGGGCACGGGCTGTGTGATTCAGGGGTGGACTCTAGCGGATTTAAAACCCGTTGGGGAGCATTTGACCGGCCATCTGCTCCCCATCACTCATCTTTCCATCAGTCCCGACGGCAATTATATGGCCAGCATGAGCGGAGATGGCTACTTTTGCGTCTGGCGCGCTGCCACCGGCGAGTGTCTGTACCGCACACGTGGAGACGGTGGTAGCTCCACGGTGGTATTTTCCGCCAATAGTGAACGGCTTTATTGGCGAAAAAAGCTGCAAATTCTAGAGGAAATCGCACTCGACCAGTTTGCCGCCGCGGCCCCAGTCGGAAACAACGTGGATCAACTGGCAAAGCCCGGCCGCGAACTGCAGGCCCCCGCCCAGATCGGGTCATTTGGCCTGGCGGCGGATGGCCAACGGTTGTTGGCGGTCATTCAGGCCGCGGCTCCGGTGCAGTACCTGATGTGGGATTTGAATTCACCGCAAGTCACCCCGGAAAAGGTATGGGCATTGGGGGAGCAACCAGGAGAGGTCAATGTTTTGGGATTGTCGCAAAACTTGCGTTTGGGTAGCCAACTATGCAAAGCGGGAAATGCGGAAGCGACGGGTTTGCGTTTTCGTCTGGATATCAAGGATCTGGAAACGGGGCAGTTTTTGTGGAGTGGCCAGCGCGGCGACAATACCCCCGCCGAATTACATAACGTCAACAGCATGGGGGGATTCTTTGCCGATCAGGACCGCCTATTGCTAGATGTGCGGTTGGAAGGCCTGAATGTGCGGGAAATCCATAACGGGGGTAAAACGGCGTATGTGATACCGTGGACAAACATGGCCCAAGCGGGACGTTTGCTGGGATTGACGCCGGATCATACGGAATTGGTTTGGCCCGATGCCCAGGGGCGGTTGCACGTCCATGACCTGCTGCATCATCGAGAACTGGCGGTGGTATCGCTTGACCAACAACCGCCGATAAAAATCACGGCTTGCCGCGCCCAGGGGTTAAATGTGGTTTGTGCTTATGCGGACGGGACCGCGGCCAACTGGCAAATCCCCGATAATGCCTTGGCGGAAATCGCCCCTCCTCCACCGCAGTTACCCGAAGAGCGCGAATCTTGGTGGCGGGATTTAGGTGGAGCCGATTCCACGAAAGCCTTTCTCGCGCTTAATCGTTTGGCCGCCTATCCCGACACGACGGTACCCTTAGTTGCCGCTAAATTAGAATTTGGCGAATTAGACCAAACTTTGCCAAATCGCGTTGATCAGCTTGTGCAACAACTGGATGCCCCGGAATTTGTGATTCGCGAACGCGCCACCCGTGAAATCGAATCGCTGGGCGAACCGGCGGAGGTCTACATTGAGGCGGCATTGAAAGAGGCTAAATCGCTAGAGGTCAAAGCTCGCTTAGAGATATTGCTGCGCGAAGCCCGTAAATCCGCAACATTACTAAATCCCGCGGAAATGCAAACCTACCGCGCGATTTGGCTCTTGGAACGAATTAATACTCTTGAAGCGCGGGAGCAACTTAAAAGAATCGCCAGCGACTCAGCCACGCCCAAACTACGGGAATTAGCTAAAAAATCCTTGAATGTACTGGGGATTGCCGATCCCAAGTAAATCATCCTTTTCGCCGGATACCCTAGTGCCATCATGGCATTTTAGGGGCTTTGGTTTTTTTATCTATTGCTAGGAATATCCTCCCATTTGCCATGAGGCGCTCTGTTTAAATCGTACACAGCGCTTTTCCCCCGATGTTTCGCTGTTTTAGAGAGATTCAGGGAGCACGTTGATCCTCACCCCTAAGGAAATTCAATTGACTTAATCGGTGGGGGGAACTAAGTTTAAAAAGTCAGATGAGTATTATTCCCCGGAATGTTTGGGGATTTTGCCCGTGGAAACGAGGGAATGGGCTTTGCTAGGGAGGGATTGCCACCCCCGGTAAAAGTCCGCCCCCTCGCTTCGACTGGTTCGTTTTTTCCTGGCTCAAAGCGCCTTGGGAGCGAGCATGTCAAGCGATACGTCTCAAGTTGGTCAAGCGCTACCCGCATTGACCATCCCCCCCGTTCCTGGATTGGGGGCAGCGTTCCAAATCGATAAAGATTTGGACTCTTTAGCCGCCGCCTGCAAGTCGCGCTTGGGCTACGAGTTTAACGATCCCAAGCTGTTGTTAGCCGCACTCACGCATGCCTCGGGCGCGCAACATCGACTGGCATCGAATGAACGGTTGGAGTTTCTGGGGGATGCGATTTTAGGGGCGGTTGTTTGTGAAATGCTATATCACCGGTTTCCGGAATTCTTAGAGGGGGATCTCACCAAAATCAAGTCCGTGGTGGTTAGCCGCGGCACCCTTGCCAAACTGAGCGCGCAAGCCGGTTTGCAGGATTTTTTAATCATGGGGAAGGGAATGACCACCCATAGCGAAGTCCCCGTGTCGCTGTTGGCGGATGTGTTTGAATCATTGGTGGCGGCGATCTACCTGGATGGGGGACACGCGGCGGCACGAGACTTTATTGTTTCGCGAATTGGCGCTGAAATCGAGGCCACCGCCAATGGAGAAGGGACGCTGAACTTTAAATCCACCTTGCAACAACACGCGCAGCGCGAATTTGGCCAAATGCCCTGCTATTTGTTACTAGACGAAAAAGGCCCCGATCATAGCAAATGTTTCAAAATCGCCGCCCAAATTGGCAAAAATCGCTATTCCTCCGCCTGGGGTCGCAATAAAAAGGAAGCCGAACAACGGGCAGCCCGCAACGCGTTGTGTGAACTCAATGGCGAAATCCCCCCCTTTGCGGCGGACGGTTAACTCCTAAAAGCGAACGGCGAATCTTTGGCTTGTTGGAACTAAATTGCGGGGGGGATTCGTCTCTCATGCCGTCCCAGTCGACTGTTGAAATTCCAACCGCATGGATGGCCCAGGGCTAGATGAGTTTGCCATTTTCACGACATTTTGTGCCAGTATTTTATTCCATTTGGTGGCTAGTGCAGTGCCAACGCTAAACGCTCGAGTTAGGCGGATCAGCCGCTGGGCGTTAGCTCATGCATTTTGCCGCTCTAACCATGGGCTAGCATTTTGCGGGCTCATCCAAAACGAATCGTTGACAGAGCATTAGGATATAAACCCAATAAGGTGCGCGCTCATTTTAGCGCGTCTGATCATTATTCACGGATACTGAGCGAAAAGGCACATTTCCCCTTGATATCGCGCGCGTTTTTGTCACAGGTTAACAATGATCAGCGACGTTTATAAATTTCTTAACAATCTTGAATGCTTCACTTATAAATATTTTATTTTATTTAATGTGCGCCAATTGTCATTTTTAACATGAATATCTGGATTTTTGCAGTAAGAACGCGGTTGGCCGCGAAGCTCTTCATGTTGTTTGGCACATCGCTTGCCATTGCGAATTTGTAACACACCTACTCTCTGGTGCTCCGTGAGGGTGGCGAATGGAGTGCCAACCATTTTTAACTGTTGCGGCAAATTTTAAAGACATGGCGGTGACGCCATGTTATTTGCGACAAGCGACTGAACAAGTGCCAATCCAACATGAAGCCTGATTTTATTGTCTGTGATTTGCAGCCATTACTTCGCAAGATTATTTATCGCTGCTTGTCCATGCTGATCGCGCTGGCGGGGCTAAGTGGTTGCCAACCCGGTAAGGATATCATTTACGAACCGCGTGCGGAAACCCAAAAGCTAACCCCCCCGATGCGGGAATTGATCGCGCAAACCTTGACGGAACATGCCGGTACCCCCTCCAGTCCAAAGCTGATTAGCGACCCTTCGCTGCCTACCAGTTCCTTGCTGGCGGGCCAGGCCGTGTACCAGTTGCGCTGCGCGTCCTGCCATGGTGATACCGGCAACGGAGCCGGACCCGCCGCGTATGCCCTCTCCCCCAAACCGCGAGATTACCGCAAAGGGATCTTTAAATTTATCAGTACGATCAATAGCGAAGATCCCACGCTCAAACGCAAGAAAAAGCCGACTCGCACGGACTTGGAGGCGGTAATACGCCGGGGCGCGGTTGGCACCTCGATGCCCGCCTTCCCCTTGTTACCGGATGATGAAGTGCGGGATGTGATCAGCTATGTCATGTCGCTAGCGCAACGGGGAGAACTGGAATATCGGATCTTGACGCAATACGAGGCGGGGGAGGATGTCTTTGAAGATCTACCCCAGGAAGCCGGCGGAGACCCATCCGCGCCCGAAGAGCGGCGCAAGGTCCGTTTTGTGGAAGGCTTTATCGAGCAACAAATGCAACAAATCCGCGACGAATGGAATGAGGCGGGAAATTTTGTCCTGGAACCCCTGAGCAAGGAGACGCCATTCACGGCCGAGTCCGTTAAACGGGGCGAAGCGGCCTACATGAGTTCCACCGCTAGTTGCTACAGTTGCCATGGCAAGGATGGCCGCGGGATGGATATTCCGCCCGAACAGCGGGAAAACTTTTTGGATGAATGGGGAAATGTTTCGCGGGCGGCGGACCTGACGGCGGGCATGTTCCACGGCGGGGGACGCGCGATTGATATTTATCGCCGGATCATGATTGGAATTGAACCGATGCCCTCGCGATATAACGATTTTAAGGATAATCCCGATCTGGTCTGGGACATTGTCCATTATGTGCAAGCCCTCAGCAGCGCGCGGCGACGCGCCATCCTGGCTGATTCGGTCTTTGACGACGCCCAAAAAGCCAAGGCCGCCAAAGAGTCCGCCTCCGCAGCGAGTAATGCCTCCGCCAAGTAACCCTTCCGCCGCGGCACCGTTCGCCCGTTTATTCCCGTTGGCCCACACACTTTAGCTTTTTTAGTTTCCATGGATCGTCAAACGAAAGAACGTGAACTGGCAGAACTACGCAAACGGGTCGCGGCATTAGAAACGGATCTGGGGATCGATGCGGGAATGGAGCCGTGGCGAACCGAGGGGTATTACACCGCCTATCATGCCACAAGTGGATTTTTGCTAGGGTCGATACCTGCCTTGGTTAGCCTGCTATTTAACGTAGTCGGCTCTTACCTGTGGAAACTAATGGGGGCGTCCGATCAACATCCGTTAAAGTTAATCCAGGTTTATTTGACGTTTCCCATGGGGGAAAAGGCGCTAACGCTGGGCAATGAATTGACGCTGGCCATTGGCTGCTTTTTATACATTATCACGGGGATGTTTTACGGCATGATTTTTCAGTTGTTCTTTAGCCGTTTCATGCCGCAAGCGACCCTGCTGTCCCGCGTGCTGGCGGGAGCCGTCCTGGGAACGGTGGTGTGGTTCGTCAATTTCTATTTGATCCTTAGCTGGCTGCAACCGGCCTTGTTGGGAGGTCGCTGGATTGTGGAAATGATTCCCCCGTGGGTAGCCCTGCTGACGCACCTGGTGTTTGGCATCACGATGGCGCTCGTGAGTCCCTGGGCCGACTTTCGCCCGTATGTGCGGATAACACGCCAGAATGCGGCATAACGCCCCGCCCGACTTAATTTACCCCGCTACCGAATTACTTAAGCACGAATGGCTGGAGATGATGTCACAAGCAACCGCAACCGCTGAAATTGACCCGCGCGTCCTGGTAAATTACCGCCTGGTATGGTGGTATTTTCTGGCAGCGCTGGGCTTTCTGACGATTAACATGATCGCCGGCATTTTAGTGGCGCTGCAAATGGTAAACTGGAATCCGCTTAACGGATTGGAGTATTTTTCACCGGGACGATGGAGAATGGTGCATACCAACGCCGTCGCTTATGGCTTTTTGGCCAATGCGTTTCTCGGCTGCCTGCACTGGATTATCCCCCGGTTGACCCTGCGTCCCGTGCTCAGCGTGGCGTTATCCTATTTCATCTTTTTCGCCTGGCAATTTGTGGTCTTGGCCACAGCGGCGGGACTGCTCTTGGGCGAGGCCCAGGGAGTGGAATGGGGGGAGACACCGGTATGGATTGATCCGGTGGCGCTTTTAGGCCTGGCACTGGTCGCGTTCAATTTCATGGCCCCGATCGCTTACTCCGCTGGCCCGCTATATGTGACGCTGTGGTACTTTTTGGCCATGTTTGTCTGGACGTTCTTGACCTATGCCATGGGAAATTTCATTCCCGAATATGTCGCTCCCGGGACCGGCGGTGGGGCGGTCGCCGGTCTCTTTATCCACGATCTGGTGGGGCTGTTCGTGACGCCACTGGGTTGGGGAGCCATGTACTATTTTGTGCCGATCCTCTTGAAAAAGCCGATGTGGTCGCATGGATTGTCCCTGGTCGGGTTTTGGGGGTTGGCGTTTTTCTATCCCTTGCAAGGCATCCACCATTTTCTGTACACCCCCATTCCCATGTTTTTGCAATATGGGGCGGTCATTTCCACAATCGCGGTGGAAATGGTGGTCTTTACCGTGATCGTCAATTTCTTTGGCACGTTGTATGGCAGCGGGCGCGAATTAGTAACCAATCTGCCGATTCGCTGGTTTTACATGGGGATGGTGAATTATTTTGTCACCTGTTTTCAATGCGCGCTACAAGTCACTTTGACCTTTCAAGAGATGATCCACTTTAGCGACTGGGTCGTCGGGCACGCCCATTTGGTCATGTTTGGCGTGTTTACGTTCTGGTTGATGGGAATCATGACCTACTTAATACCGCGCTTGTTGGACAAGCCCTGGTACAGCCGCGAATTGCAGGAATGGCACTTCTGGTTATTTACCGGGGGGTTGACGGTGATGTTTTTGGACTTGACGCTGGCGGGGATCTTTCAGGGCTTTCATTGGGTCTCGCTGGCTCCGTGGGATGTCAGCACCGATGTGTCCCATCCATTTTGGGTTGTGCGGGTGTTCGCTGGATTGGCGATCTTTAGCGGTTTGCTGGCGTTTCTGTACAACATTTACTTAACGGTCCGCCAGCCGGCGCGGCGGGAACTGAACGGCGCGGAAGCTTGATTTTTAAATCGCGCGGCGCGGGGGCTGGCTTAATCAGGCTGGCGCGCGTCTCGCGACACACACCTAATTCCGACGGAATGAGCTTACCATGTTTGAATCCAAAGGGGGCGTCTTATGGATTGGCGGGATCGGTTTTTTCATCTTTGCCTTTTTAAGCAACGGGCTGGTGCCTATTTTTATGTACCAGCACTTGCCTGAACGGCAATTACCGGAACTGACCAATGCCAATGTGATGTATGCCGTGGAAGATCTTGCGCGGCGCTATCCCGAACAATTTAAGACCTATGTCGGCGAGCCGACGCCGGAGAATTGTGAAAAGCTGCTGGCGGCAGGGCGAAAAATTTATATCGGCGAAGGGTGTTGGCACTGCCATAGCCAATTTGTCCGTCCGGTCGCTAACGAATCAAAGCGCTTTGGTCCCGTGGCGCGAAGCGAGGAATACCAAAACGTGCTACAGCGACCAGTGATGTTTGGCACGCGCCGCGTCGGACCCGACCTCAGCCGCGAAGGAGGCCGCCGCGGCAGCGACTGGCACGCGATCCATTTTTGGAAACCCCAGTCGGTCTCAACAAATTCTCCTATGCCCAATTATCCATGGTTTTTTGACGATAACGACCCCAACAAGCCCAACGCGCGCGGGCTGGCCATCATTACCTATGTGCAGTGGTTAGGCTCTTGGCTGGAAAGCTACCCGTTGTACGAGACCTACCAAGCATCCGACGACCCGGGAAAAACTTATGTGCCAGGGACCGCGGTCGCTGACCCGCCCGCAGACATGACCCCACCCGTGGTAGCACCTTCTTCAGTAGAACCTGCGGCGGACTCGACCGCTACCGCGCCAAACGCACCACCTGTTAACTCGCCTCCTGCAAACACAGCCCCACCTAACACAACCAACGAGCCAACCGACGTCCAGAGCACCTCGGAATGATTCCCGCCTTGCGGCATCATTCCACCAGCAATTGGCTTATTGTCGGTTTTCCTGGAACATCCTGAATACATACCCGGTAATACCCCCTTTCACCAGCTCACCGCCATGCCCGTTCCCTCAAAAACTCGCACACAAATCATCACAAAATGGTCCATCATTTGTTTGGTCATCCTGGGACCTTGCCTGGTCACGTTTGGCGGCAAAATCCAGATGCTGATCGAAGCCTACCAGGGGGAGGCGGAATGGGCGTTCGCCGTGACACCGGTGGTGAATTATGTGATCGCCAGCGCTGGTTTTGTCTGTTTGTTCATTTGGGCCGCCTTAAATGGCATGTTCCGCGATCTAGAAGAACCAAAGTTGACCATGCTAGCCAATGAGCAACTGCTGGATCAATTAGAGCATGCCTCCGCGGTGGTTCCGCTGTCGGCGGCGCGGAAATCCCCTTAAACGCAAGACGCCAGGCGTACGATCCTCATTTTATTACTCCACAATCGTCACATTCATTCCATTGGCGGTACTTATGCGTCCTGATGTAGATTCACCACAAGCCGAAGGGGAATACCATGATTATGTCACCAATCGGATTCCTTGGTATGTGCGCCTGGTATGGGTCGGTTTTTGGATTTTTGCCGTCTATTACACCGTGAAATATCTATTTCCCGATCTGCAATCACAAAACTTCTTTAATCAATGACCCCGTCATTTCCGCCCACGAAGCAGTCTCCCGCCGGAGAGGAATGCGCGTATTGTGGACTCCCCCTCCCCCGAAGTTTTAGCTGGGGAGGCCCCTGGCGGAACGCCTGGTCGCGGAAAGATACCCCCCCGCAAACAGCGCCTCAACCGGCTCAGTCGGGGGACCCGCTGGCCGAACCCCGCTATTGTTGTTCGGGATGTCGCTTTGCGGCGGCGGTTTCGAGCGAGTCGTCAGCGGGAGTTGCCTGCAATCCCTGGTTGGTAAAAATTTTGTTGAGCGTCTTTTTTACGCTGAATGTGACGGTTTTTACGATGGCGCTCTGGTCGAGCGAAGTCTATGGGCACACCGCCCAAAACCAAGCAGCCTTTACCAGCGCGCCTGCAATTCTGCTGGCGGATTTGTTTCGTTGGTTGAGTTTTTTATTGAGTTTGCCGGTGGTTTGGATGTTGGGGGAGCCACTCTTGGCCGAAGCGCTGGCCCAACTGCGCCGCGGCCGTCTTGCCGTGGATTTGCTACTACTGATTGGGGTTTGGGCGGCGTTGGGCTATAGCTTTGTTTCGGTCTGGCGCGGCACCGGAGCGATTTATTGCGAGGTCGCCTGCGTCGTGTTGTTGTTTGTGACGTTGGGACGGTGGTTGGAATCGCTGGGTAAGCAACGGGCGGCCGTGGCCCTGGAGTCGCTGGCACAGTTGCTGCCCAAAAACGTCGTGCGATTGCCTGGCTTTGATCCCGCCGCAGTTGGGTCCGCCCCCTTTTTTGATCCAGGAGAAGAGATCCCCATCGAAGCTGTCCAAAGCGGCGACTGTCTTAGAGTTCGCGCGGGCGAACGAATTCCCGTCGATGGCAAAATATTGGTTGGAATCGCCGATGTGGATGAACAATTGCTGACCGGCGAAAGTCTGCCCCAAGTCAGGCAATCAGGGAATCCCGTCCGGGGGGGAAGCCTGGTGCTTGATGGAAGCCTGGTGATCGAGTGTGTGTTGCCTGCCAATCGGGGATCACTTTCCCGGATGATTCGCGCCGTCCAAGAGGCCCAGCGTTCACGAGGAGATTATCAGGTCCTGGCCGAACGCGTGGCCGCGTTTTTTTTGCCCGCGACTATTGTCATCGCTCTTTGCGTATTATTCTTTCATGGTTGGCAAGGAGCCTGGGTAACGGGGGGGATGAAAGGGTTGGCGGTTGTGTTAATCGCATGTCCCTGCGCGTTGGGAATCGCCACGCCGCTAGCCATTTGGACCGCGGTCGGACGCGCGTCGCAGTCGCAAGTGTTATTTCGCCGCGGCGATGCCCTGGAACGCCTGGCGGCCGTCAATGTGGTGGCATTTGACAAGACCGGAACCCTGACCCGGGATGTCGCCGAGGTCAGCCAGATCATCTGCCACACGGAAATAACCGAGCAAGACGCACTTGCCCGGGGAGCCGAACTAGCCCTGCACTCTCCGCATCCGTTTTCCCAGGCGTTAGCCAATTTTCAAAAGCTGACCCTGGCCGGGCAGCGGCCTATCGATGACGCTGCCACCATTGATTCCCCTTTTGCTCCCCCGCTGAATGGTAGATTGATTCGCAGTTTGCCGGGCAGGGGATTGGTCGCCTTTGCCGCCGCGGATGACATTATGGCCAATGGGACCGCCAGTAGCGCGTGTAACGCCCCCCAAGTACCCTTGTTGGCATTGGGGAACCACCGACTAATGGCGGAGTGCGGATTTGAATGGCCGCCAGAATTACGGGATCTGCGCGAACGGCAGCGGGAGCTAGGCTGGGCGGTCAGTTATGTGGGGTGGAAAGGCAAAGTACAAGCCGGATTTGTCTTTCGCGAGACGCCGCGCGCCGAAGCGTTTTCCGCGATTGATGAACTGCGCCAATCCGGTTTAGAAACGGTATTGCTTAGCGGCGATGAACCGCGCCGTGTCGAGACTTTTTCCAAGCGGTTTCAATTAATCGGGATCGGCGGATTGGCCCCCGAGGAAAAAGTTGCGTGGCTGCAAAAGCTGCAACGCCAAGGGCGCATCGTCGTCATGGTGGGTGATGGCGTGAACGACGCGCCGGCCCTAGCCGCCGCCGATATCGGGTTTTCACTCGGTTGCGGGGCCGATCTGTCCCGACAAAGCGCGTCAATATGCCTTTTGGGAAATGATCTGGGCCGGATCGCCTGGTCGATCGCTTTGGCAAAGCAAACGCTACGGATCGTGCGCATGAATCTGTTTTGGGCCTTTGTTTATAATATCGCGGGCATTGGCTTGGCGGTGGGGGGATTATTGAACCCGATCTGGGCGGCCGCCTTTATGGTGGTCAGCAGCCTTTTGGTCATTGTAAATAGCATGCGTTTAGCAAAATTTCCCCTGCCGACTGAGGTGCCTCATTCCACCAGGATTGACGCTGGCATTGCCCCGTTTACCAACAATGAATGTCAGTTGAAAGACAATCACTCTCAGCGAAAGCCGGTGGCCGTATGAGCGATCTCATTTTCGTCCTGGGGGGCAGTTTGCTGGGTTCCGCGCATTGCCTGGGAATGTGCGGCGGATTTGCGGTGACGCTAGGTCTCCATGGCGGAACATGGAGGCAAAATCTGTCCCGCCAACTGTTATATGGCGCGGGACGGATTTGCACGTACTCCTGCTTGGGGATGCTGGCTGGCGGATTTGGGCTGATGCTTGGCTCGGCGGGATGGTCGTTGCTTCCCTGGCAGGCAATGTTGGCCATTGCGGCTGGAATATGTTTAATTGGCCAGGGAATGCACGCCGCCGGCTGGAGATTTCCCGCATGGAAAACGCGGCTTTTCGCGCGTCCTGGCGAGTCTTATTCACACCCACGAAAAATCCCGGAGCTGACAATACTGCAACCCAGTTCATGCGCTCAACAGGCATGGTGCGCTTCGGCAAAATTATTTCACGGATTGCTGGCGGGGCACACCTATCAGCACACGTTTTTAGCGGGAGTTTTGACAGGCTTGCTCCCTTGCGGACTCGTTTACGCGTTTTTGGCGTTAGCCGCCAGTCGGGCTACCCCCTTTGAAGCCTGGTTAACCATGGCGGTCTTTGGCCTAGGAACAATACCGCTGATGACTCTTTTGGGTTTGGGAGCGGGCTGGTGTTCGCTTTCCGTTCGTCGGCGATTGTGGAAAATCGCCGCAATCTGCCTGATGATCACGGGCGGGTTATCAATCTGGCGGGGGGCCTACGCTTGGCACAGCGTCACCGGACAGCCGACGGTCAATAGCGATCCATCCAAACAAAAGATTCAACCTTGTCCCTTTTGCGCCGTGGTGGATGAAGCCAGCCCATCATGAATGGCGAGGCTCGTGTTAACTGAACGCAACTCCAATCGGAATTTGCAAATCGAGTGTCCGCTCCGCCCCTCAACATGCCGTCCAAAAAAAGCAAACGCACCGAGCCTGAGTCGGAAAATACCCTTCCCACGTTCAAACATACGTGGACCGTTACCGATACGAATTTTTGGTTGGACACGCTATTGGGCGTTGTGTTTGCGGCGCATGTGGGCATTAGCGTGGTTGCGCGATATGTCTTTCCCCGCGCGGCGAACAGCGCGGGATGGAAGCTGTGGGGGTATTCGCACGACGATTGGATGCAATTTCAATTCGCCAGCCTGGCGGTTTTATCATTGCTGATTTTATTGCACGTCATGCTGCATTGGAGCTGGGTGGCAACAGTGTTTGTGCAGCGCGTGCTAATGCGCAAAAAGCAAAAACCCGACGACGGGATCCAAACGATCGCCGGTGTCGGGCTGCTGATTGTGTTATTGAATGTGGTGGGAGCCTTTGTGGCCGCCGCAGCGCTCATGATACGTGGGCCACAATAACCTAAAAAATTAGCAACTGCGGCTGAATAATAACCCGCCAATTGCTGGCCGGGGTTATTTTGTCTCGGACGCCGACCGCACATATTTATGACAACTGACGCACTTTAACGTCAGGTCGACATATGCCAGCGCGGCACCATCCAGGTTTTTCTTTTTTGCTGCGTCGCGCAGCGCATCAGCCGCACGGCGAAACTCATTGCTGTGTTGGACGTATTCCTCGGTCTGCAACACCCGCCAAGAGGCGACCAGGCTCAACAGGCTTAACTCTTGGCTCCCTTTCGCCATCTTGTCATAATCCTCTGTAGCCAAGCCTTCCAGGATGCTTTGTGAATGTTTTAGTTTCACGCGCATAAAATCCTGGATGTTGCCTGTCGGCGCCGGTTCTGGTTGTTTGGCCCAGGCCCAGCCGCCAACCAATCCGCCGATGATCAGACTTGCCGAAAAATACCATATTGCACGCATTGCATCACTCCTAAGTTGGGATTAGACCGTTCCCGCGCGGGACCACCGGGGATCTCGCATAGCAAGCATTCCTGCAGGCTGGCCTATTCCAATAAGCCGTTAAAATCGACATTGTAACCCCGCTGAATCAACTTATTCTCGTTGCTTTCATGCTCGCACAAGTTTCGGCAAAGGGTGTGAAACCTGGCCCATGCTTCGGGCCAAATCGTGGCATTCAACATGGCGCTGCCCACTGTTTTTCGCAATGCCACCATTTCCGCCAATAAGGCTTGATGCTCGTGGATCAAACGTTCGCTTTCCTGGTTGAGCACGGGTCGGCGCGTCACCGCTTCCTCTAAATAGCCCCCCGCCTCTTCGCGGGCAAAATGACCGCGAAGCTCTTCCTCTAGTAATTCCAGCTCGCGCACAAATTCCGCCAGCCGCTCTGGCGGGGGTAGCGTTGGTGAACCCCCGCATGCGGCTATAATTTGCCGCAAATGCTGCAACCGAGCATGCAATTCACGATGCTCGACGCTCAAATGACCCAACAGGGTCTCCATTTCGTAGGTAGTCATTTTAACACTCTCCTCTCCCCGAATGTGTTTAAACTTACACAGCGGCTGCTTCCGGTTGCCTGATAACCATCACCGGACAAGGGGCGTGCCGCAGAACATACTCCGCCACGCTCCCCATCAACAACCTGGCCACGCCGCTCCGTCCGTGTGTGCCCATGACAATCATGTCCGCGTGTTCTTCCTTTGCCACGCGGATGACCTCTTCGGAAGGATCTCCCACCACCAGGCGATGCTCGTGGGCGATCGCGCTGTCGGCGGGGACAACCGCTTGAAGCATTTTCTCCAGGACTTGTTTGTCGGGCTCGGAAACACCGTAATAAAACTGTCCTGCGGCATAGGCTACCGGCGGTTCCTCCACATGCAGGATGACCATGCGGGCGTTCGATCCTTGTGCCAGGATCGATGCATGGGGCAAAGCCGCGTCACTGGCGGTCGAAAAATCAGTTGGAAAGAGCACGGTTTTGACAGACATGGCACCCTCCCTTCTCCTCATGAAGTTCCCCGGGATCTGGAACAGATAATTTGAGGACAAAAGCATTCAAAAAAATCCGCGATTCCGACAAGAATAGCGGAATCGCCTGCCCCAACTTCAATCTCCCTAACTCAATATTAGGCAATAATTATGCCAAAGTTAAAGTAATGTTTAAGAAGTGCTTGTGGAGCGATCCGAGGTTGATTTTTGCTGGATTCATTTTCGATCGATAGTGAGAAGTGTGCCCCCCTACACATGCGGTGTGCGTTTTGGCACACTGCAAGTGCTCTTTCGTCCGAGGTGGGACAACCCCAGGGTTTCCCTCGACAGCTGAAAACCCTGGTTTTTTCAGGCTTTTTGAGACAGGGAAGCGCAAATTACAGCTGGATAAGTAATTCTTTGGTCGGGCATGGCGTTTGCCTCTATAGTAAAATATTTTTACCCAGTTTCCGGAACAATCAGTGTACTGACATACACAGTTGAATTGGCAATTTTACAGGTTTTCCCATGGCAGAAACACCCGCTTTGGAACTCCTCCTAGTCGATGATGACTCTGACTTCCGGGGGACGGTGGCGCGGCGTTTTTTACGGCGTGGCTATCAGGTACGCGAAGCCTCCAGCGGTCAAGAGGGGTTGGCGGAACTAGCGCGGCGGGAGTATGACGTGGTCATTTTAGACCTTGTCATGCCCGGGATGGGGGGCCTGGAAATGCTGGAAAAACTCACCCCCCTACGTCCCGAAGCCGAAGTGATCATGCTCACGGGACAAGGTTCGATCGAATCAGCCGTGCAGGCCATGAAGCTTGGCGCTTATGATTATATTACCAAGCCGTTTCCACTGGCCGAACTGGAACTTTTGGTCGAAAAGGCCAATGAACATCGCCAATTACGCAAGGAAAATCTGCAACTGAAAACTGTGTTACAACGGGAACATCCCAAGCCCTCCGGCATGATTGGCGACTCTCCAGCGATGCGCGAAGTCCACCGGCTCATTAAAAGAGCTGGTCCCACCGACAAGGCGATCCTGATTCAAGGAGAAAGTGGCACCGGCAAGGAATTAGTCGCCCGCGAGTTGCACTTGTGCAGCAACCGCGTCGATAAGCCGCTGGTGGTAATCAACTGCGCCGCCCTGCCCGAGTCATTATTAGAAAGTGAACTCTTTGGCCATGAAAAAGGCTCCTTTACCGGGGCGATCAACGCCAAGCCCGGTTTATTTGAAATCGCCGACGGCGGAACATTATTTATTGATGAAATTGGCGAGTTGGCGGGGGGATTGCAGGCCAAACTTTTGCGGGTGCTAGAGGACGGCACGTTGCGGCGCGTCGGCTCTATCAAAGAGCGCCGCGTGAATGTCCGCTTGCTCGCCGCAACCAACCGCAAACTGACCCAAGAAATCCAGGCGGGACGCTTTCGCGAGGACCTTTATTACCGGATCAATGTCCTCTCATTGGAATTGCCCCCCCTCCGCGAACGAACGGGGGATTTGCCAAAACTGGTGGAACACTTTTTAGGTCCAGAGTGGAAAATCGACCCCGCCGCGCTGGCCGCGCTGGAGCGATATTCCTGGCCGGGAAATATCCGTCAATTAAGCAATGTGTTGGAGCGCGCCAAGATTTTAGCCGAAAATCAGATCGTCACACGCGAGGATCTCCCCTCGGAAATCGCCGGGGATGCCGTCAATGCCGACCGCCACCCCGCTTCCGACCAACCTCCCACCCAGCCTCCCGGCGATGATTTAGCCAGCATTCAACGTTCGCATGTGTTGGAAGTCCTCATTCGCGAAAAGGGAAACAAGGCGCGGGCCGCCCGGGTGTTGGGGATCAACCGGCGCAGCCTTTATCGGTTGTTGGACAAGTACGATTTGCCTTAAACTACAGTTTATCTCCGCTGAACCGGCAGTCCGGCGCGGAAGTTGTTTCCCTTCCACCGCTGGCCGATTAACCCCGGTCGCGCCGCACGATGCCCACCTTTCCCCTGAGTAACAACGAACTCCCCGGTTCTTCCCAGCTTAGCTTGACCGAGCATCTTGAGTTTTTGCGGCTTGGGTCCGCGGAACAACAGCGACTGAGGGATATTCTAGAGCTGATTCGTCCTCATACACTGTCGATTGTCGAGCGGTTTTACGACCATTTATTCGCCTTTGCGCATACCGCCAAGCATCTGGGGGACCCTCAACTCGTGGCCCGCTTAAAACTGGCCCAAGTCAGCCACCTGGAGTCGATGCTGGCGGCTGATTGGAACGAGGAATACCTTGACCAGCGCTTGCATGTGGGAAATATGCATGCCCAGATCGGGATTGAGCCGCATTCGTTTTTAGGGGCATATAACCTGTATTTGCACGAGGTTTTCACCCTTTTGGCAAAACGAGCGGAAGCTGGCGGGCAAGACCAACTCCAGGACATCCAGTCGCTGGTAAGCGCGGTATTACTAGACATCGGGTTGACGCTGGAGGCTTACTTTGCGCAAGGTACCAGTTCCTTGCGAATCGCTCTGGACATGCTGTGGAAGGCGAATAATTCGTTACGGCAATTCGCGCAGTTGACCTCGCACGATTTAAAGACCCCCTTGGCCACCGTGGCAAATTTGTGCGATGAGGTCCTTGACGAATTCGGCCCGCAGCTTCCCGCGGGAGCGCGCGAATTGATTGAAGCGGCGCAAAAGCGCGCCTATCGCATGGGAACCACCATTGATGAACTGTTGGCGACCTCGATTACCCTGCAGGACGACGGCCCGCCCGAGGCCATCACGCTGGACAAGCCACTTCAGGAAGCGCTGGAACGAATTCGACCGATCATTGAGCAAAAGCGGATTCAAATTACCATTTCCCCGGTGACCCAGCGCTTACGCGTGGACCGCGTCAAGCTACGCGAGGCCTTGTTTAATTTGCTTTCCAATGCGGCAAAATTTGTCGCCGATAGCGGGGGACGCATCGTCATCTCCTGCGAAACACGGGGTAATACCTGCCGACTGTCAATTTCTGACAATGGCCCGGGCATCCCCCGCGATGAGCTCGAACGGATTTTTGTCCCTTTCCGCCGCCTCCCCATGCACCGCGACGTTCCTGGCTCCGGTTTGGGGCTGTACTTTACAAAAAGCCTAATCGAACAACTGCATGGGCGAATTTGGGTCGTTTCAGAACCGGGAAATGGGGCTACATTTATGATTGAGTTGCCCTTTGAAGCGCATGTCTCTTAAAATAGCGTGGATCCGTCGATAATCGAGCCCTGGCCCACCTGTTATTGTTAAATGACATTCGTAATAAACATGGCCTGCATGGAAGGCCCTAACTAGCTCTGCGCCAGCTGAATCAAAGCTGACGGGTGTCTATTTCATTTGTCCTTACAAACTAGAATATATCGTCGTCGATTAAAATTTGCTCTTTTGCCTGGAGCGCGCGCAGGTGCGTCCGTATTGCCTGGAATAGAATTGGGGTTATATAGTCAAGTACCCCCGTTATCGCGCAACTTACGCCGTCTGGATGTTAAAAAGAATGTTTAATAATTTGGTATTCGCCGCGAATTTACCTTCCTTTGGCATTTTCCCGCCAATTCTGGCCTACGGCGCCGTCGCGCTGCTTTATTATCTCGTCTCTCGAAATTGGCCGGGGAAATCCCCCACCCGGCAGGCCCGCGTCATCCAATGGATGTGGCTAACCGCGGCGGTAATACTACTGGGCATGGCTTTTGCCCGGCAATTTCAGTGGGGTGAACAAATCGCAAATTGGGGCCGGCAGATGGCCCGGGACCAGGGATGGTACAAGGAGCGGCGGCTGTATCAGGCCGCGGCGATCCTGGTCTTGGGCGGAGGGGGAGTGGCGTGGGCGGCGGTGCTCGTTTGGTGGTTGACGCGTAGGGTCGGACGTCAAGCGTTGGCGCTTATCCCCCTGGCGTTATTATTGATTTACAGCGTCATCCGGGCGTGTTCGCTGCATCACGTGGACGCCTTGTTAAGTAAGCCACTCTTGAATTTTTCCCTGAACTTTTGGATTGAAGTAACGCTGTTGGGGTGGATGGGCTGCGTGGCGCTCAGCCAATTATTAATTCATCGCGGCAAATGACGAATGCGCGCCGAAGGGTCTGGGACGCCGGATCAGCGCTCGTTAAGGAATCATCGCCGCGATATCCAGTCCTAGTACCAGCTCCCGATCTCGTTAAACACAAACTGCGCGGCGGCCCGGCGCGTGATGGTGTTGTATCCCCCCGCGGTGCCGTTGAGATTGATGGTTTCAAATTTGTTTAGCCAGCCATAATAGCCAAAGCCGCTAAACCGGCCCCATTCCCCGTCCACCTCAAAATTGTCGTCAAACGGACTGTCATAGAGGGTGGCTGTATCGTTTCCGTAGGAGGAATAAATTACGGAAAAGTCAAAATTCTTGGCGTAATTATAAAAATTCGACCCCTGCATCACCGCGCCGGTCTGGCTGAGGCTAAACAGGTCGTTACCGGCGGAATCGAACATATAGTTCACATCGTATCCGCCGTTGCGGCCGTCGGCGGTCACATTGCGAAAGCCATCCGCCAAATTGTAAAATCCACTCCCCATTAAAACGGAGAAGTTTGGCAGTGATGAGAATAGATCGCTCCCGCTGGAATCAATCAACAGGGCGGTGTCATTTCCCCCATAGTAAGAGTACGTTTGGGTGTAATCAAAACCGGCGGCGGTGAGCGAAAAACCCGTCCCGCTGAGCGTGATCGTCGTCGGGTTCGCGGTCAGTTGATCGTTGCCGGCCGAATCATGCAAATTAGCCCCGTCGGTGCCACTACTGGCGTAGGCCCGGACATTGCCAAACCCATTGGCAATATTGACATAGCCCGCCCCCGACATCATGGCGTACCAAGGATTGGCAAAGAACGAGTCATTCCCCGCGGAATCGTGCATATCGACGGTATCACTGCCGCCATTGCCATTAATCGAGGTCTGTTCAAAACCAGTTGCGTTGGCTGTAAAGCCGGCGCCGCGCAGCGAACTGGACGTCGGTCCCAGGGTGCCCGTGTCGTTGCCGCTGGTCCCCATCAGCGTCAGCAAGTCGTGCCCTCCTCCGCCATCCAGGTTAAACGTGTTCGCCTGGGATAGGGCGTATGTATACAGGGTCCCGTTGACTAACACCGCATGAAACGCTCCAGCCTGGTAGACCACATTATCCGCGTCGCTGGTCCCGCCAACGGTGACGGTTTGACCCGTTTGTGTAATTAAATTGGTAAGTTTATGGCTTAGATTGCTGGCACTACCCGAGAATTTGAAAAAATACCGTTGTCCCGCTTGAACTTGCAGATCAACTCGCGAGTTGGCGGTAAAATTTAGACTCGCCAAGAGCTGATTTGGTTGATTAAAAATACTTAGTGCGGCGTTGGCGGACCCTTGGCTGGTGAGGAGTTCGCTTGTCAATATTCCGGTTCGTGACGCTGTCAGGGCATACCACAATTCGCCATTGAACGAAATCCCGGCATAGGTCTGACCGGCGACGGTTCCCCAGTCAATGGCGTTTGCCTGATTGCTACCAGCTCCCGCGGCGGCGGTGACCGTGATGGAGGCTGTCACGGTAGTCCCGCCCAACTGACCAACACTCGCACCTAACGCCGCTTGGACCTGGAAACTTCCCGTCCCGACAAAGTTGGAATTTGGCCGGAATTTTAGCCCCGCGGTCCCTTGGGCGGCGGTGACAAAGCTATTATTGGCCACCACCGTGACGCCATCGTTCAAGTACAGCGTGCCGTTAGTGATGTTGGTGATCTGAAAATGGGTGACTTCCGCTCCGTCGGCAGCGGAACGGGTAATCACGAGGCCGCTGGTTGTGGTAACATCTTCGGTTGTCGTGGCGTTCGTGACGCTGGGGGTGTCAGCGACAGCACTGACCGTGATCTGTGCGGTTGCCAAGCTCCCACCCAGTTGACCGACACTGGCACCTAACGAGGCTTGGACCTGGAAACTTCCCGTCCCGACAAAGTTGGAATTTGGCCGGAATTTTAGCCCCGCGGTCCCTTGGGCGGCGGTGACAAAGCTATTATTGGCCACCACCGTGACGCCGTCATTCAGGTACAACGTCCCGTTGGTGATGTTCGTGATCTGAAAATGCGTCACTTCCGCTCCATCGGCCGAGGAGCGGGTAATGACTAACCCGCTGGTTGTTGTAACATCTTCGGTTGTGCTGGCGTTCGTGACGCTCGGTGTATCGGCGACGGCGCTCACCGTGATCTGGGCAGTGACCGGGCTCCCGCCAAGTTGACCAACCGAAGCACCCAGGGCCGCTTGGACCTGAAAACTTCCCGTCCCGACAAAGTTCGCATTTGGCCGGAATTTAAGTCCCGCGGTCCCCTGCGCGGCAGTGACAAAACTATTGTTGGCCACCACCGTCACGCCGTCATTCAGGTACAACGTCCCGTTGGTGATGTTGGTGATCTGAAAATGGGTGACTTCCGCTCCGTCGGCAGCGGAACGGGTAATGACCAATCCGCTAGAACTTAGCGTGTCTTCCAGGGTGGAAGTGTTCGTGACGCTCGGTGTATCGGCGACAGCGCTCACCGTAATCTGGGCGGTGACCAAACTCCCGCCCAACTGACCAACACTAGCTCCTAACGCCGCTTGGACTTGAAAACTTCCCGTCCCGACAAAGTTGGAATTTGGCCGGAATTTTAGCCCCGCGGTCCCTTGGGCTACGGTGACAAAGCTGTTGTTGGCCACCACCGTGACACCATCGTTCAAGTACAGCGTCCCGTTAGTGATGCTCGTGATCTGAAAATGGGTGACTTCGGCTCCGTCGGCAGCGGAACGGGTAATGACCAATCCGCTAGAACTTAGCGTGTCTTCAAGGGTGGACGTGTTCGTTACACTCGGCGTGTCCGCCACGGCATTTACCGTAATCTGGGCGGTTACCAAGCTCCCGCCCAATTGGCCAACGCTGGCGCCGAGCGCCGCTTGGACCTGAAAACTTCCCGTCCCCACAAAGTTGGCATTGGGCCGGAATTTAAGCCCCGCGGTCCCTTGCGCGGCGGTGACAAAGCTATTGTTGGCCACCACCGTGACACCATCGTTCAAGTACAGCGTCCCGTTGGTGATGTTGGTGATCTGAAAATGCGTCACTTCCGCCCCGTCGGCGGCGGAGCGGGTAATGACTAACCCGCTGGTTGTTGTAACATCTTCGGTTGTGCTGGCGTTCGTGACGCTTGGCGTGTCGGCCACAGCACTGACCGTGATCTGGGCGGTGACCGGGCTGCCGCCCAATTGACCTACCGAAGCACCCAGGGACGCTTGGACTTGAAAACTTCCCGTCCCGACAAAGTTCGCATTCCCCCGGAATTTTAGCCCTGCGGTCCCTTGCGCGGCGGTGACAAAGCTATTATTGGCCACCACCGTGACGCCGTCATTCAAGTACAACGTCCCGTTGGTGATATTCGTAATCTGAAAATGGGTGACTTCGGCTCCGTCGGCGCTGGAGCGGGTAATGACCAATCCGCTAGAACTTAGCGTGTCTTCCAGGGTGGAAGTGTTCGTGACGCTTGGCGTGTCGGCCACAGCACTCACCGTGATCTGGGCGGTAACCGTGCTCCCGCCCAATTGGCCGACACTGGCACCTAATGAGGCTTGTACTTGAAACGAGCCGGTCCCCACAAAATTGGCGTTCGGCCGGAATTTTAACCCCGCGGTCCCTTGCGCGGCGGTCACAAAACTGTTGTTGGCGACCACCGTGACGCCATCGTTCAAGTACAGCGTACCGTTAGTGATATTCGTAAGCTGAAAATGCGTCACTTCCGTGCCGTCGGCGGCCGAACGGGTAATCACGAGGCCGCTGGTAGTTGTAACATCTTCGGTTGTGCTGGCGTTCGTGACGCTCGGTGTATCGGCGACGGCACTGACTGTAATCTGGGCGGTGACCAAACTCCCGCCAAGTTGGCCTACCGAAGCGCCTAACGCCGATGTCACCTGGAATGATCCAGTCCCGACAAAGTTCGAATTTGGCCGGAATTTTAACCCCGCCGTTCCCTGCGCGGCGGTGACAAAGCTGTTGTTGGCGACGACCGTGACGCCATCGTTCAGGTACAGTGTGCCATTGGTGATATTCGTGATCTGGAAATGGGTCACTTCCGCCCCGTCAGCGGCGGAACGGGTAATCACGAGGCCGCTGGACGTCGTAATATCTTCTGTCGTCGTGGCATTCGTCACACTCGGCGTATCGGCGACAGCGCTCACCGTGATCTGGGCGGTGACCAAACTCCCGCCCAACTGGCCTACGGTCGAGCCCAGGGCCGCTTGGACCTGAAAACTTCCCGTCCCGACAAAGTTGGAATTCGGCCGGAATTTTAACCCCGCGGTCCCCTGCGCCGCGGTGACAAAGCTGTTGTTGGCCACCACCGTGACGCCGTCATTCAAGTACAGCGTCCCGTTGGTGATATTCGTGATCTGAAAATGCGTCACTTCGGCTCCATCCTGGGCGGATCGCGTGATGACCAGCCCCGCCGCGGAGAGGGTGTCTTCTAGGGTGCTGGCGTTAGTGACGCTGGGGGTGTGGGCGCCTGTGGAACTGGTCGAAATGTCCGCTGTCACCAGATAACGGCCCGCCCCGTCGTTTGTCCCCAGGGCGAGCGTATAGGTCTGTCCGGCGGTCAGTGCCAGCGAAATGTTGTTGCCGGTGTAGGTGGTGGTATTGCCGCCGACGGTCACTTCCCAGGTGAGGGAGAGGTCTTGCTTTTCCACAGCGCTCAGGTCCAGCGTGCCGGAACTGGAGGCGGTGAAGGTGAAATAATCGAGATCGCTGATCCGCGAGATAGCGCCGTTAAAGACGTGCCCATCGGTCAGGGTGCCGACGGCGTGGGCGGTCCCGGCCGTCGAGCCAAAATCGTCCCCGGCCAGGACCGTGTTGATGGCGTTATACAGGTCGAGCCGTTTGTAGTTGGCGTTGGTCGCCGAATCAAAAAACGTCACGGCGGTGTTCATCATCACGTCATAAATCATGTCCTGCGTGATGTTCGTCTGCCCGGCTATCTCGAGCGCCTGGCGCAACAGCACCGACGATCCGGCGATGTACGGTGCCGCCATGCTGGTGCCGGAATACGTGCCAAAGTCGTCATGAATGCCGTTATTATTGCCCCGATGGTCAGGCACCGTGCTTGTAATCGATACACCAGGCGCGGCAATGGCTCGGGAATGGCGTTGGCTAGTGCCGCTGAGTACTCCGCTGCTATTGACCGACATCACCGGGACGACGTAACTGCTTGCCGCAGGATAGCTAAGACCTGGAGCATTGTAGGATGCAAAGTAGTTTCCTGCTGCTACGGAGATAAATATACCGTCGGCTTCTAATTGATTTAATTGATCTTCCAGCATTGCCCAATAAGGAGGCGTACCTGAGTTATAATCAAAGCCCAACGATAGATTGATTGCTGTAATAGGGTTAGCAAATGAATTTCTATTATTATGCACCCAAGTTAGTGCATTTTGTATTGCTGTGGAAAACATTGTTCCTTGGTCATTGAATACGCGTAATGCAACTAAATCTACATTTGGAGCCACTCCTGGGTAAGTTGTACTACTACTACCGATAATTCCTGCAACATGCGTACCGTGAAAGCCAGCGGGGCCATCATCAAAAGGGTCTGCATCGTTCTCAACAAAATCCCAGCCGCCAACTACTCTATAATTGCTTCCAAAGCCCCCACCAAGACTAACTTGATTGTAGGCAATTCCGCTATCGATGACGACAACTGTCTGACCTGTTCCGGATAGCCCAAATGCGTTTTGTACAGTATTCCACCCTGTTAGTGTATGTGCACCAGTATTTCCGTAACTAGTCCCGCCACCGAACGATGTCCCTTGTGGAATTGTGGAATCCGAAATATCTTCGACAAACAAGTCGCTCAATTTGAAGTCCGGCGGAATGCTGGGAGAAACGCTCATTAGCATCCGTTGTTCACAGCGTTCAAATTCTAGCCGCCGAGACAAATCTTGCCGCTTGAAGCTGTAATGCATTGGTGTCAACTCCCACATCTGCGCAAGATGAAATGCAAACTAGACTTGAGTCGAGTCTAAAGCACTCTAGCGTTGATGATTTTGGATTGAGTGCTTACCTACAGCCATCCCACATCCTCTTAAGATGTAGTGTTAGCCAAAAACAAGCACCTTTTTAAGTCAAGAACTGACTTGCGAAGGAAGAAGCTCCTTCGTACAGAGCAAATCTAGTTTATATTTGCAATAAGAGCGAGAACAAGTACTGGAAAAATAGGGAATTTATTGCGATTAGGTTAGTTGGTTCAAATAATCGGGCTATTCGGGCCTAGCGTGGGTCCCCCCACCCCCTCGTTCAAAGGGGGAACAGGCATTTTGACACAAAAATCAAAAAAATTAGGGTCGCACTACAGTAACAGATGCTATCGAGAATTGTCTCAATAACAACATACCTATAAAAATTGGGGGATTAGGCTTAAATGGTGATGTCTAAAGGAAGCAAAAATAGAATTTTCCGCACCGAATCATGATCCAATTGCCTTTCGGATGCGGAAATATTTACGTTTTTAGAATAATACAATAAGTGCATTATGAGAGAGTAGCTGCAATCAAATTACCCAATACACACATTCCACCCAAATTCCACGCAGATTATAGAAGAAGAAAGAGCAAATTTTAGGTGATATGTACGGAGTCATAAAAAAAGCCCCCTAGAATGAATTCTAGGGAGCATGGACGATTTCACAGAGCAGAAAACACGTTAGGCGGCAATTTTGCGGTTGCGAGTGTAACGTGTACCAACAATCGCGCCAATTCCACCGATCAATCCCCAAATGACTAGGGTAGCAGGCTCGGGTACTGGATCAACAAACCCGCCACCGTTAGGCGAAGAGATCAACTGATCTTGATTAAGACCAGCATTTTGAAGTGCCAGTACAAACTTGCGATCATTGTTAGTGATGCTGTTAGCGACAGCTTTAACATCGTTCAAAAGCTTATTAGCTAACTTCCAAACATCAGTGGTAGTAGCAGTAGATCGCAAAAAGCCAGTGTTTAAATCCACTGATGTCTTGTCATAGGAAATTTCCCAAATCGCAAGCTGGAGTGCTGAGGCACGTTCCGCAGCAGATAGAGTTCCTGCCAAACCAGCTAACGCGCCGGACTTATTCCCAATTGGATCAAAGCCACTTTCGGAAAAAATTGTCCCGTAAATGCTAAAAAGCTTTCCAATCCAATTAGCGGCAGCTGCTCCCATAGCACCATAATTCGCTGGACCAATTGGATTGTTATTCAATGGGGCACTTGCCAAATCCACAGCAGTGAATTTGTTTGCATTGAGATTCTCAACCAATTCAATGCAATAGGAGTTGAATGAAGTGGGACGAAGGTTAGACGGACTCCAAGTACCGCCTGTCCACTTAAACAACCCACCAGCATTTGTATCCGAATCAACTTGGACATCAGTAGGAAGAATGCCAGTGGCAGTCTTGTACAACTTCACATCTGCTCCGGTATTCAAACTTGTTCGGCTTCCCGGTGTGTACATGTCGTCAATGAAAACATCAGCATTAGCATCAGGCAGGAATGCAGAACTGATACTCAAAACTGCAAGAAAAGCAAACATCCCCATCAACCGCTTCATAGTAAGACTCCTTCAATGAAAGTTCTCTGCTCTGCTCCGCGAATCGATCCGCTGGCGTTCTCTTGCCCTTGGTCACACGACCAAGAACCGCAGCATTAACCGATCCAGCCAATCTTTCTCGTGGGCGTAAAATTTATGGCTTGTACGTAAAATAGGGGCAAACTCCTGATAGGTCAACAAGATTTTCACCCGCGAGTCAAAGTTTTTCGTTTTATCATTTTCCACTTCC
>JANRLT010000004.1 GCA_033762255.1 Pirellulales bacterium
TTCAACGCGCTCAGGGCTTGCGGTAAGGGTTTAAGTTCATCAGCTTGTCTCGCATTAGTATCGTTGATCTGCTGAACCTCAAATTTCCATTGGTCAAGCATTTCTTTATAAACTTTCATATCCTCTTTAGTCTCTGCTAGGACCATATTTTCAGTAGCAACCTTAATTTTGCGGTTCAATTCCGCAAGGCGGATTTCATCTTGATTAACCTTTGTAACATGCTTGTGTTTCAAGCGAATAATTGCTTTGCGTATTAAAGCTTCATGGTCAGGTTCGATAAGTATTTTACGAATGAGACTTAGCACAAAGTTGTTTAGCTTGTCGCTGTCAACGCTGGGATGCGGACAATTCGGTGAATATGGGCGAACATGCTTGTTAGGGTTACAGCGGTAAACTCTTTGTGATTCTTCGTTTGAATCAAGCTTTGCCCCATACATTTTAATTCCACAATTCGCACAAAATAAAAAACCGCTCAATAGGTACGATTGCGGATGCCGCATGGTAATTAATGATTTTCGCTGATTAATAATCTCCTGTACTTGCTCGAAAGTGCTACGCGGAACAATTGCTTCATGTGCATCCTCTACGACAATTAATCCCTCCGTTGCCACTGTCGAAAACTTGCCGCGCGGCCATCTTCCAACGCACAATATGCCCGCATAGACAGGGTTGCGGAGCATATCACCAACAACTGAAACGGAAAAATTATTTCCGTAAGTTGTTGCAATCTTACGTCTGTTAAACTCCGCAGCAATCGCACTTAACGACAAACCATTTAGGATTGCATCGTATGCCCATTGAATCAGCTTTATGATCTCCTTGTTATCAGTCGGGACCAACTTAGATTGCCAAGAAATGGGCTTTCGGAAGCGTTCGCGGTAGCCAACTTTACGTATCATCTTTCCTTGTTCATCGTAAATTTCACGATCATAACCAATTGCAATTCCCCCAATGCGTTGCCCGGCTTTAGCTTTCATGCGCTGTCCACTCGCCACCCGGTGCGCAATCTTAACGGATTCCTCGTGCGCTCCGTGTTGATCGACAATCGCGGTAATCACCCCCCCCAGGTTATTAAAGTCTAGCGATCCGCGCTGTGCGGTGACGATTGAAACGCCAGCATCGCGGAAGACGCGCCAATGCTCGATGGCATCGAACACGTCTTCCCGCGACATTCGGCTTTGTTCCGAGAGCAAAACAGCCTTAAACTTTCCAGACTTGGCTAATTTCATTAGCCGTTGAAAGTCTTCCCGTTTGGCGGATTCCGTCCCCGTCATTCCGTGGTCTTCAAACCAGTCGGTTATTTGATAGCCCTGTCGTTGCGCAAGAGTTTCAATATCCTTGCGTTGACGCGCTGGGCTATCTTCCTGCTTGTCTGTTGACATGCGGATATAACCAACGGCGGGAATAAGGGTGTTATGGTCGGGCATGACTAAGCAAGCTTCTTAGGGGAAATGGAATTAGCGGATAAATTGGTATCCAACAATTCTTGCTTACGGTTGTCAGCGGCGGAAATTACCCGCGCTAGTGAATCCAGGGAACTTAACTTATGAATTGCTTCGCAAATATCGTCCAGAATGAATGATTCCACTTCTTGCATCGTTTCCGTGTACTCTAAATCCGCAGTTGACTTCATTTGTACGCTAGCGTTAGGCATGGCTGCAATTGGCGGATTATCGAACTTAGAATCTTCTCGCGCCATGCGGGGTTTATGGTCTTTCAATTCCCCGGTGCTACGGGCGATCACTAGCCCTAAGCTGCGCTCAAAATCATCACGGCTTTTCCACGCCCAAGGATTTTGTTCCATATCCTTTGAAACAGCTTCTAGAATCTCCGGGTTATCGCAATGCGGTACTAGCAAGCGCCCTTGCGATTCCAGCATTTCACCTTTAGCAATTTTTTGCAAAAAGCTTTCCGGCAGTTTAAGTAAGCGGATAAGGTTTGTTGTCCAACTGTGCGTTTTTCCAAACAGTTTGGCAGCCGCAACATGGCTTTTCCCTCCGCCGCCGGCGGCCAACGGTTGGCAAATACGCTCCAGCAATTTAGCTTTCTCGATAGGGTTCAAATCCTTGCGCTGGACATTTTCGACTAGAATTTGATCCAACATGGTTTGATCGTTAACCGCGCGAATACGCGCTGGAATTGTTTTTAACTTGGCCAATTGTGCCGCCCGGAAACGGCGTTCCCCGGCAATCAATTGATACCGTGGACCAGCCGGGGAGTTAATTGGACGTACTACGATTGCCTGCAAAATGCCCACGGCTTCAATGGATGGGACCAACTTTTCCAAGTCTTGGTCTTCCCAGTCGCCGCGCGGATTTGCCGCGTTTGGCTCAATTAAATGCAACGGCAAATAGGACCATTCCGAATCGGGAAAAGTGTCCGGGGAAACTTCATTCTGCGCGGGGTTGTTTTTGCTGCGTGTCTTGACTGTATTCATGGGTCGCCTCTGGAAAAAAAGAAATAAAATGATGAAAGTGGTATAGCCGCGCGGCTCTGTTGGTGGCCCCCGGCAATGAATGAGTATGGGCATGCCGTATTACTCCAATTCCGCGGCGGTGGTAGCCACTAAGGGATAACGATTCATAAGCAATTCTGTTCCTTCGATCAGTTCTAACGTGCTTTTGTGACTACGTTCATTGCCATGCGCCGCATTGTTTGCGGTCTTGGCAATTCGGTTGAGTAGCCGGGCGGATACCTCATCAATCAAAGATTCTTTATGGAGCGCATGCCCGATACGCCGCATGCCGGTATTGTTCGATAGCGCTGTCTTGGAAGTTTTGGCATAAGCATGCAACCAACGTTCCAGGGCTACACGGGAGAGCATTGCGGCGGCGGTATATTCCCTTAAATCGTAAAGGCGTTTGGCATCGGCGAGAAAATCAGCCGCCTGTTTGGGAGCTGCGTTAATGGGGTTATCGCAATGGCTTGCATCAGCCTGTAAATCAATGGTGGTAAGCATGGGCAAAAACTCCGTGGCATCATTGCCGATTAACTGTGACTGATCGACATACAATTTTGTCATGGCGATATTGGAATGCCCGGCAAACTCTGAAGCTGCTTGCAACCCTTGTTTAATGGCCACAAGAGTAACCGCTGTCCGGCGTAACTTATGCATCTTGGAAACGCTTTTGCGGGCGCTCGGGGTAACGCCAGCAAACTTAAAAATACGCCGTAATTGCTTGTAAAAAATGCCTGTATTCTGAATTCCCGGAAAGAGAAATTTGCGTTCCGGGTTCCAAATTGCCCGTATGGCTTCCAAGGCATCGCAACCAAGTCGATAGCGCTTGCCAATTCCGTTTTTCATTTGGGTGCCGTCAACGTCCAGCCACCCCGTGCGCAAATTCACATTGGCGGGCGTGAGTTTAGCCAAGCTGGCCCGGCGCAAGCCCGTCCAATAAGCGGTTAGAAACAATGCATAAAATAGTTTCCCTTTGACGATTCCACTTTTCGGCTTCCCCCACGACATCATTAGCGGCGCGCGAATGATGCTCTCTAACTCCGCTTGTGTCCAGGCGTCCGGCGCTGGCTTGGCTACCCTGAATTTGCGAACGCGCGGCGGTGCGGAAACTTTGCCGCGTTCCTCCGCGTAACGCCATATCGCAAACAGTCGCGCCCGATGGTTATTGATTGTTACGGCGTTCATTCCCCGGCTTTGCAGATACTTAAAATAATCCGCCGCAAGGCTGTCCGTTAATTCGGACAGCATAATATCCCTACCCTGGCGAAAATCCCGGAGATAACGAAAAAAATGCCGATAGTCTTCAGTGCTGCGCGTAGAGCAACCAGTGAGTTGAATTGGTTGATAAGTATTCTCGAAATACTCTCGTAACGTGCCAACTTCTGGCGGCGGCAAAAGGATTTTCATGCAACGTTTGGGGAAGCGCTCGGGATGAAATTCCCGCATAATCCGGCGAATGGCCATATCGTCAAATCTGCAAGTATCCGCTTGATAACCGGCTTGCTTGAGCGATTTGAGATACCCTTGCAAGCATTCAGGCGTAATTTCTTCCGGCTGTGCATGATGCCCCAGGTGCGAATTCAATCTTTCAAACGTCTGCAAGTATCCCTTATAGCTACCAGGGCTTAACTTCCATTTTGCCTTAAACAACGTTTGCAAAAAGTTGCAGAGCGTACCAGGTGGATAAATTCGCGCTGGCTTGCTTGTCGCCTTTCGCGGGCGATCCAGGGGCTTCCAATTTGCCAATAGCCCTAGCCTGTAGGCATGCTTGGCAATCATCGACAGAGCGCTTGGCAATTGGCGAATGGAACGCTGGGAATAACCTAGTTGCGCTAACCGACGGCCAAACGCCAACAGGTTTTCACGGTTCAAATCCGAAACATGGGCGCAACGCTTTAAGAAACGTTCAAAAAGCCTAACGGCATGGCGGACATTAACCCCATACTTGGAATTGGGGCTTATCCGCCGATGCGGCAGGAAAGCGTGTAACAGAAAATAAGCCACCTGAATTCCATTAGCGGCGGGAAGCTTCCTTGCGCTCGGCAAGAGCGCGGCGGGCATCGGGAGAGCGCTTTCCGGGCTTTGATGGCCGCTCTCAAGCGCCCCCGGTCGAAACCGGGGACGCTGTTGCGGTCAGTCTGGCCACAAAAAAAACGCAAGTCCGAGAAACTCCCTACTGGGCGGGTAACACCACCCGGCGGACCTTGCCCGCCCGCAAAACGGGCGTACTTGGTGACCGCGCAGAAGCTTCTCGGGCCTGCGTAATGTGACAGACGAACTTACAACTAACGAGTTACTACCCTTGCGGGCTTTTAGTGCTGTTCAATTTACCCGTGCTAGCACGTTTTGCAAGGATTGGGCAGAAGTTTTTTTAAGTTTGACTCGCCAAAGAAATTCCGCGCGTTATACTTTGGCGGTTTTCCGGGGAAATGTTCCGCTCTTGGGGGTTATGCCATGCCCGTTAAAGTTGATCCGCTTTGCGAAACGGAATGCCAGCTAACCAAAATCGTGGCGGAAAAAGCGGCTTTGCGCCAGCAAACCCAGCGGACTTTACGCAAGGCGCGGCGGTGCATAGTGGCCCTGGCCGCGATTGCCGATCCGGCCAAAATCACGCCCGAAATTGATAAGATGGTCAAACATGAATTGCTGGCGATCGATAATGAGTTTCGATCCCGCGTGCAATCCAAAGCGCAAGACGAAGAGCGCCGTGGCAAAATGCAGCAATAAAAAAAGCGCCCGCCTAAATCACCCAGAAAAGGCGGGCGCTGGGCAAACTGGGAGAGGGAAATCCCAGTTGCTTGTTGTTAAAAATCTTATTCCGCTTGAACGGAAATAATGGCACTAGGCAACGCCTGTGCTTTGTACCGCCCCTTTAGGGTCGGCTTGGGCAACGCCGAAATCAAAGTAGCTGCGCCAGCTCATCCCCAAAGTATCAATGGATGCAATGCCTTCTTCGATGATAGGCGTGGTCTGGCCATTCAAGAAACCAATTTGAAACGCCGGGTAAACATTCGGGTCGGCAAAGAGATACCAGCCTGTGTCACTGGCATTCGCAAGTCCCGATCCGTTATCCAAAAATGGGCTAGAAGCTGGCATAAAACGTCCAGCATGCGGATTGATGTTTGGCAATGGAGCATTGGCGGTGGTGGTTGCCACAATTTGCGTGGCTTGGACCAGGCTCAATGCAACGGTTTTCAGCGCGCTGGGGACCAAGAGAACATGCGGCACAATCAGCAATGGCCGCTTGTTGGTATCCCTTTGCTGAATAAATAACTGTTCCGCTTTGGTGAGGGAGTCAATTCCCAGGGCAGTTATTACGCCGGTTTGTCGATTTTTGTTTCCCGCCGAAAAGAATGTCGGGGAGTTTGCCAACAATAACCGAATAAAGGCTTCCTCGACCTCGATAGCGGCTAGCCGCCCTAACGCGCGGGGGAGTTGCGCGAACGCTCCTAAATCATCGTTGATGATTTCTTGGCGGGTAAGCGTCAGCAACGCGCCATAAGTTTCCAGCTTGTTCGTGCTGGATGATTCCTCAATATAAAGATGCTTTAGCTCCCCGGTTGGGGGGAGTTGCTGGAACTTGCCCATTGCGTTCAAACGATAAACCGCAGCGGGCTTAAAATCTTTCAAATCGCGCACACCGCAAATCATTTGCCAAGTTGTGGCAATAGTTTCGTAGGCGTCCAAGAGATATTTATTGGCGGCGTTCCCTAGAATGCCCGGCAAATCCACGGAACTGAAATTTGCCTGCAATGTGGAATTTGCCCGAAAGGCGGTGCGGATATGTTCGTTTTCCCAACGGCCTTGGGGTTCATGCATGCCAGCAGCACGAATAACGTAACGCATGACACCCTGAATCGACATTCCGCGTAAATCTCGATGAAGCGCCTCATTGGTAACTTGTTCCCCAAACCATTTGCCAACTTTAGTTTCCGACACACCCCCCGTTAAACAGAGCGCCGCCGTTAGCATTTCTCCCGTTACTTCGCGCGGGGAGTGTATCGCAATTCTCGGCCCCGTGGGACGAGCGGACCGCAGCACATGCAATTCAACCCGGTTGTTATCCCAGCCCTCGGAAATAGCTTGCGCTTGGATAATCGGGTCGTGTAGCTTATCGCGGATCAAATTGATACGGTTGGTTTCCAGCGCCTCGGCGGTTGCTTGCTGGCGCATGGCTTGGACGTTTTCGGAAACTAAGGCGGGACTTCCGGCGGCTTCAATCATCGCAGGCGCTGCTTCCGCTTCCGTGAATTGAAATGTAGGATTCTGAGCGCTGGCGAGTTGTTTGGTTTTCTTGTGCATGGGTAGGACCTTTGCGGCAGCCGCCGCGATAGAAACGGACGTATTAACGTCCGCTCCGATGGTAAGAATGGAAACTTCCCTCAAAATGCTTTTAGTAATCAAGCTTGCTCCGCCCCGTGGAACGGTAACAGCCTTGCCGTTAACCTTTACTTTGGCCCCTTCTTGTAGGAATTGGCGTTCCAGGACCTCCGCGCCGATGGAAGCTTGAAACTCAATACCTGCTTTATGGAGCGCTAGAATTTGTTGTGAAGTGGTATTAACCAGCGCTAAACTGGCGGAATAGTGCAATTGACCTTGCTTTACAGTTGCCCGCCCCTGGCCTAGTGTGCTTTCCAGGGAATCCGAATGGGCATGTAGAAGCGGTAAGCTGGGCGGCAATTCCATACCAGCCAAGTCTAAAATCACTTTGCCAAACACCCCGCTAGGCGACATAAAACCGCCAGAATATGCCACAATGTCAACGCGCGGGTTTTTGGATGTTTCCGGGGAAACGGTCGCCGCCGCGGTTAGCATGAGTTTTGCCCGATTCATCGCCCCCCCTCGACTTTCTGGAACATCTGGATTTTCTCAAAGGCGTTCCCGTCAAAATACGTTACGCCATTCACACGTAAAGCGGGCTTGATACTTTGAACTTCCAGAATCGCGCACAATTCCCGATGACTTAGCTGGAATCGTTCGGCTAAGCATCCAATGGAAAACAACTCCTTTTCGGGGGGGAGTATGGCCAACGGGAATTTTTCGATTAAGTTTTGCATTTTTAGGTCAGCGGATAAATGTTCGATACCCAACTTTATTCCCTTAAAATCTGGATTATCCAAATTTTGGATACTATTCCAAAATAAGGATAAATTTTGCTCCGCATACCCTGCACTCGGTATGCCTCCAAATGGTGCCTTCAAATTTATCCGACCTAAAGCTAATTAAATTTGAGGAGTGGCATTCCGGGCAGCGCGGAAGCGGACAATGAACGTAACGCAACTTATGCCCTGGCGGGAACACCTTGCGTTTTTGGCGTTTGGGTTGCCCCGATTCCAGGTTATTTTCCGCTTGATTAGGCAAATACCAGTTCCTCGCTGTCAAGTTACAAAGTGGGTATTCCCGTTATCCCGGTGGAAATTGGAATAGGAATTAGGCCAATATCCATTAAAATCTTTTCGGCTTTCGGTAAAAATGTACGCAATTCTCTATAGAGTTTTTGCATGGCAGGATTTATTTGAACTTCTTTTGCAAAATCAGCCTGCTTGGACGATAGCGCCCACATATCCGGCCTGCATTCTTTCAGCCGATACCAGCAATGCCCTAGGGTTGAACAATTAGAATCTACCCAATTTCGGTTTAATGCTGGCAGTAAGCGCATTTCGATTCCCCGCGCTTGTTCGGAAAAGCCGGGCGTGTCAAATTCTTGAAATGCCAACCATGTTTCCGGTTGCCACCTAGCATTGAAATGCTCATAACCTTTTGCGCTTTTAGAGTATTCTGCCAGAAGTTCCAATAATCCAATGGATTCCGCTATAGTGGGAATTCCTACCAATCGCCGGGCGTAAGAATCCCCTTGATCCGTCAATTTTTTATTTTCCCGCCCGTGGCACTTAATTAAGCCTTCGTGAATCAGGGATCCAACTAGCCGGTGGATCTCGACTTGCTGGGCGTTATTCCTGGCCCCAATTAGGGTTGAACTCCAGGGAATTCCTTTTTTTACAAAGGTTTTTCGCGCTCCGTAAATCAACGGACCATTTTCCAAAGGTTCCCGGCAGGGATAAAAAATTGCATCGGAAATTGCCAGAATCGAAACTAAGACGCTTTCCCGTTCCATATTCCCCCCTAACAGTTCATGTAATTCAGTGTGTGGCTGAAACTTTCTACTATTCCCGTAGGGGGCATGGGCAGTAACTCGCAGGAAGTACCTTTAAGCCGCCCTGGCCTAGTTAGGCGGCGGCCTTGGTTTGCTCGTCCAGGTCGGGCAATTCGGCGGGCGCTGGCTTCTCTTCTCTGTCCAGTTTTTCGGATATATCCAACAGGACAGCGGCCAAAGCATCCGCAATTTCAGGCGGCAATACCCTGTATTTCCCTGTTTTTTCCATGATTTAATGAACTTAAAATAACTATGTGTTGGGTGGTCGTGGGTTGCTCGGCCTTCATTTGGGCCAGCTGCCACCCTTCCGGTACCGTCGTCAGCATCCGCTTTTCAATCTGGATCTCTAAAAATGGATCGACTTCGGCCGCTCCGTCCGGTGCTGTCGTCGTGAATAAAATCGCCGCAAAATCCGCGGCGGTCTCGGCGGCGGCAATGACCGCCTCGGTGTACCGCCGCAAATTCGCAAATAGTCCTAAGGCCGGGGTTAACTCAGGAATGCCCCGCAGTTGACCTGGCCGCTCGATCCGGTACCAGTGGATCACACTGGCCGCATCGTAGGGCTTCGCCTGCGATTGGCCGTCGCTGGGATGCACGTCAAAAATTTGGTAACGCGTGGGATTCCCCACGGCGTCGTATTCGATCTCGTCGACCTGTTCCGCTTCGATCAATCGCAGGTCGAGTTGTTGTTCGGTCGGCAACAGTGGGTTACTGACCAGGATCGCAAAGGCCTCCCCGTCGCGCATCCGGGCTTGCCGCATGACGCGGAGTTTCTCGGCCAGGCGGACGGCCCGGCTCCAGGCCGACCATTGGTCACGCAACTGCCGGTTCCCCTCCCGCTGGGTGGTTTCGATCTGCAACCGCGGGCCGGTGCCGATCAGGTCGTTAGCGACCGTCAGGGCGATGCCGGCGGCATAACTGTTATTCGCGCACTCGTAACGGCAACGGTTCCGCAGTGTGCGGCGGACGGCCGGGCTATTGGCCCCCACGGCCGAAAGGTTGTCGGCGTTGGCCCAGTGGCGTTGGTTGTCGGCGTTCGTCTGGGCCGCGTCGTATTTCGCTCGCAGCGATCGGCGGGACGCGCTATAACGCGGCCGCGATCCGAGCAAACGGGAAAACCAACGCGTCCACGACATCAGTGGTCTCGGCGACGGAGTCGCCTCCTACATTTTTTATGATTGGCGTTAGCCGGCGCCGGGTGGCACGAGCTTGTTGAAGCGCAGACCGCGATGGGTCGGATTGGCCGTCGCGTCCTGGGATTTGAGGTATTTGTCGGCCTCGATCAGGTCGCTCAAATCATGCGCGTCCACCTTGGTCCCGGCGTTCTGCACGCTCTTGGGGCCACTGGCCACGGCTTCGATTTCATCCGCTAGATCGCTCATACCGAAACTGTTGTCCGGCGTTTCCGGGGAAACAAGCGGGAGCAAAGGCGAGCGGGAAAATACTGCTACTAATAGCAATTAGCGTGAAAAAAGTTCCCTAATTTAGGTGAACCGCATTGCCGATCTGCTAGAGCGCTTTGCGAGAGAATCTGCAAATGCCCGAGTTTGTGAAAGAATTCACTTGTTTAGCTACCCCCTGTCGTGTACAACAACTGGTGCGAGGACATCTGTGGGGACTGTGGCCGCTTAGTCGATCACAGTCCCCGTTCTTTTTTTGCGCTATGGATTGTGTAGAAAGATAGTTTAGTGTACATTTGACCTTAGCTGGCCAAAATCAGATGCCCTCGCAAGACTCTGACAGCGGCAAAGCATGGTTGCTTTAGTTGGCGGTATAATTTATCGCCTAATCTGACCCGCTAACTTCACGGAGGAGCAAATGCGTTCAGTTTCTCAATCCTAGCATTCTGCTGGCATTCGCCAGCCAACACCAGAATTTGGCGAGAAACCCTAGACCCACGGGTATTTTTGCTTTGAGTTCACCCAGAGCTTGCGCGTGTGGCAATTTATTAATCCGTGCTTGCGCATCCTCTAAGTCAGTTGCGGGCAATTCAATGTGCCACCAACTGCCATCATGATAGTATTTAAACAAGTACACTTTGTAACTTGTTTCCAAGTTTTTTTTAGGAGTATTTTTCATGGCATACTATATGTATGTTGATAAACAAGGTTACTGGCGGTGGAATTTGGTGTCGGCGAATAATAAGATTATTGCCGATTCAAGTGAGGGCTACTTCAACAAGGCGGATTGCGAGCACGCAATCAGTCTGGTGAAGGGTAGTTGGAATGCTCCTGTCTACCAACGCTAAATGCGACGGTAGATATCATAAAACCAGGTATTGGCTCAATACCAACTCTAGCCTCGCCTTCGGGGCTAGAGCCTTTACTTTACTTTAGCTAGCACTTCACGTGCCGTTAAACATGAAATCAGTAAATGTTTTTGTGGATGGTCCCTATGATGGGGGAAAAGACCCGGCTACCGAATCCTCTTGCTATCCGTCTTTTTGTATTAGACAGCCGACCTCGATGGAATTTGATCAAATGGCTATTTATGAGTATGTGGATACACAATTTAAAGATGGTGTATCGCACCGTCGTTATCGATTTAATATTATCTTGCCAGCGAAGGAAGCACACGAATTCCTTGAAAAGCACAGCGTTACACTAACCGACAACTAAGGTATAATTTTCAGACCTTTTTGCGTTGGCGGGGTGTCGGCGGGATCTCCACCGGCGGCAATTCCAGGGTGACGAACCGCCGGCCGCAATGCCGGCAGACCCGGCGCCGGTGGATCTTGCCGAGGATCCTCACGGTGTGGGTCACCTGGGAATCCGCGCAGCCGCAGCGGGGACAGACCACGCCTAAACCTGCTGGACCAAAACTCGCGCTCATGCTCGCCTCCGCTGGGGAATATCGGCCGCGGTGATGCGGCGTCGTTGCCGCCGCGGATCGGTCCCGGCGTCGACGCTGATCCCCAGTTGGCTGGCCGCGGCGGCCGTTCCCACCAGGCAATCGAACCAGTGGTTGTCACTCTGGCCGGGTTTCAGTTTCCAGGATTCGTGCGTGCTCCCCGTGCGCTCGTCGGGTACCCGCGTGCGCGCCTCGCTCGTGCAGTGATCCGCGAACAGCAAATGCCGGGTTCCCTGGGTGCCGTACAAACTGAGGGCGTGCCGTTCTCCCAGGGGCGCGGCCAGACCTCGCTGGACAAACGACTTCCAAAAGTTCGTGTCAATCACCAGCTGCTTGACGGCGTGCTTGAGCGACCGCTGCAAAAGCCAGTGATAGCCGATGGTTTCACCTTCCTTTTTGGCGTACTGGTGCATCGGCTTTTCCCCTTTCTTGATCGCGCGGCCGAGCGAAGGGAGGACGATCACTTTGTGCGGATGCGTGCGGCAGACGCGCATGACGATATCGCTCGTCATACCGTCGGCCGAGTCGACCAGCAGCCGCTCGATCCGCGCGTGCCCCCCCTCTTCGCGGGCAAAGTCCCGTTCGCAAAGTTGCGAAATCAAGTCCGTCAGCCCGTGATAGACTTGGCTTTCCATCGACTGCCCCGGATAGATCTTCGCCAGGTTGTGCCGCACATCGCGCAACTTAAAGTGCACGCGCTGTTGTTCGGGGAAGGTGCCGTAGTCCAAAACGTATCCGCCAAATTTGTCGGTCCAGGCGACGACCACCCAATATAAGAGCTTGTGCTGCACGTCGATCATCGCGGTCAATTTCGTGGCCGCCTGCGGAACCAGGCTTCGGGAGAGCTGGTTGATTTTTCCGGCGATCTGGGCATTGGTCGGCAGATCCTCGTCGTCGCTCGCTTCCTTGAGCGGCGCGTTCTGACTCTCGGCCCAGAACGCCGCTTCGTTGTCGATAAACAAATTCATCGCGTTCTGAATCGCCGACAACTCATCCTTGTTATACCTTTGGGGCCAGGCGATCTTCGCCCCCGCATCCATCTCTTGGCGATGTTTGCGGTAAAACTTGGTTGCCTCTTCTCCCTTCCCTCCATTCCGAAAACTAGTCCGCCGCAGGTCCGCGTATTCCTCCCACAGCTTGTTATTGGTGGGAAAGGTGTAAAGCAGCTTCAGCCGCGTGCCGTGCCAGGCCGGGTGTCGCTCGCGGTCGAGGATCTGGTCCGCCATGTCCCCCTGCACGATGACCGTGCAGGGCATAAAGCCCGCGATCTTCTTGCCAGGGCCGGCAAGGCCCAGGACGGAACCAGCGAGCGTGGCCACGCGTTTGCGGCATTGGTCTTCGCTGCGAGCTGTCCGGTCGGTCTGCGGATCGTCGACAATCACGAGATCCGGCCGCAAGGATGTACCGTCGGATAGCTTGTGGCGCATGCCGCGCACGCGGCCATCGATCCCCGAGGACTTGATGATTGTTCCCGCCGCCCGGCTGCCGGGGATGCTCGGGAACACCAGCGACTTTTTCCCCCAGGTGATCCGGGTTCGCTCCCCGCAGCAGAGCTGCGCGCTGGCTCGATTGTTGATCCCACCGAGCTTGCTAATGGGAAAACAGACCTCGGGAAAATCGGCCGCGAGTAAATCGTTGGTTTCAAACTCCGTGCGGATACTATCGAGAATTTCATTGGCCGCATCGGCGCTCGCGCCAATCAAGGCCAGGAACCGCCTCCGACCATAGAGCACGGTCCAGATCGCGGCGGCTTCGCAGAGCGTGGTTTTCCCCGAGCCGCGCGGCATCGCAAACGCAAAGAGCCCCCCCTCGATGGCGGAGCTTTCGATGTACTTGATCGCCGCCAAGTGATCCTCGGAAAACTCCAGAGGGAATTGCTCGGCGAGGTAAGTCTCGCAAAACGCCTGGAGCGAAGTCTCGCAGCGTTCGCGACGGGCGGGAACGGCGATCGGCGGGATCGGCCCGATGTCCCGCCCCTCTTGGCTGGCGGCGGCATTGCGGGCGCGTTCCCGTTCGCGCTTGGCATGGTAGGCCCGCGCGGCGGTCCCTGCTCCCGCCTCTTGCCTCCCGTCTCCCCCTCCCGTACGCCGCGGCTGCTGACAAAGCCAGGCGGCATATTTGAGCAGATCGAGCGTTTTTTCTCGTTCGCCGGCGATCCGTAGTCCGGCCCGTTCACGGTGCAAACGCAGGATGCGATCGGTCAGAACGTCGCCAGCGGGAGTGGTGTTCAGGAGCCGTACCAGCTCGCCGGGCTTCAGCGCGCGCGGATTATTCGTCACAGTCGCTACCAGTGGCAGGAGAGCGGTGTAGACGCGGTCGAGAAAACTGGTTCGGGGCATGGTCCCTTTTGCGCAGGGCCAGCGCCGCAAGCTAGTTTTTTTTAGCCGCGTGCAGCTCGCACCTGCATGGTGGTTAGGGGTCAGCCGTGGTTGCGCACTGGCTGGCCCCGCTATTTAAATACGTATTACGAATTAAGACTTTCGCGCAACTTCTTGTGCGCTTTAACCAGCAATTGGCGGATGCGTTCCTTGCTGACGCCGAGTTCCTCGCCGATCTCTTGGTAGGTTTTCTCAGCAAGTCGTAACTCGATCACCCGCTGTAGTCGTGCCGGCAACCGAGTGATTCCCTCGCGCAATTGCGTCTGTCGGTCATCCTCGTGGACGGCAGGTGGCACCTGCGGTGGATCATGCGTCCCCTCTTCGTATGCGCTAATCGAGCGTGCCCGCTCGACTGCCATTTGATACTTCTCGGTCCGTTGGTGGCTGGACTGGTAATAGGGAACGCGGATCACCCCTTGTTCCACAGCGAAGCGACGGATGTTTTGCTGGATCGCGCGAAACGCATATGTGGTGAGCGCGAAGCCACGCGACGGCCGAAACCCATCCACCGCTTTGATCGCGCCCAGGTTCCCCGCCTGGATCAGGTCCTCGATTGGCACCTGCGGATAGCGCGCGTGCCAGCGCTTGGCGAGCTGTACAACCAGGGGCAAGATCGATTCGATCAGTTGTTCCCGCGCGGCCCGATCTCCCCGCCGGGCCCGACGCGCGAGCGCGGTTCGCTCGGCCGGCGACAGGCGGTACTCGATTCGGTGCAGATCCGCGGCATAGAAGTTCATAGGATCGCTCCCACCAGCCAGGCCGTGTAGTGGACCAAGTGCAATGTCCCGTCGGGGTTGGTGGGGGCCCCCGCCGCCACGTCCTGGGTGATTCTTTCCGGGGAAACTTTTTGCCCCGCCACCTTGGCCAATAACTGGGCCAGTTGGGCGGGAGTGAGCCGCCCGGGGTCAAGGTTCTCAGGCGATTTAGGTTCCTTGTCGGCCATTGGAAAAACTTTGGAATTTTTGAAAAAAGAGCCGCAATTCCCTGGATGTGGGTGGAAAAACGAGGTAACTGTGTGATCGTGTTGATGAACGCTTTTACACCATACCTAGGAGACCGAACGATGACCGCGACCGAAACCCAAACCGACCTCGCCGCCTTCAAACCCCGCCAGGCGGAAAAACTAACCCACGCTTTTCTGACCGCCGCCAACGCCCTGGCCAACCTGCATAAGTTGGCCGACGCGCTCAAGGCCGAGTTGCGGGCCGCGGGCCTGCGGGCGGATTTGGTCGAGGCCCACATCGCCGCCGAGCGGGCCAAACTCGAAACGACGTTCGAACTGTAAACCACGGAGGCCCGGCCTGGCGAAAGGGAGTTCGCCAGGCGGGCATTTTTTACTACGCTTTTTGGGAGACCAAACAATGTCCGCAAACAACTTCGATCTAGATTTGGAAATCAAACGCATATTTCCCCGCAAGTCCCGGATGGGAGGGGTCTGGATTACCGGCACCATCAACGCCGAATATCGCTTCAGCGCACTGGTTTTTCGCGCGCACGCGGAATGCGCGGAATACGAATTGGGCCGCAGCCGCATTTCCAAGTTGTGGGTGCAACGGATTGCCACCAGGGCCACCGTATTCAACTTCGACCGCGGATTGGATATCGCGGTGACAAATCGCCAGGCTCAGGCCATCGTCGATTTTCTGTGCGAAGGATTGGCCGACTGCGTCTTTGCTTCGGCCTAGAAACCACGGATAGCCTGCCCCGCCCGACAAGGATGTCAGGCGGGACAGGATCCTTTGCGGGCAATGTTTTCCTCGGAAAAAACCTGGGAATTCTTTTTGTTTTCCTCGCGCCCTTCGCTTGAGGTCCTTGCGCGAACGAGGTAACTGTGTGAGCGTGTTGGTAATGAACGCTTTTACACCATACCTGGAGACCGAACGATGCACGCCCGCGACCTGGCCTTTGGAATTGAATTCGAAACCACCCTGCCGACCAGCGACCCTACCCGCATCGGCCCCTACCACGGCGGGTACCAGGTCCCCTGGTTGCCGGAAGGCTGGAAGGCCGAACGGGACGGATCGATCCGCGAATCGGTCGGCCGCAAGGCCTGCGAATTTGTATCGCCCAAACTTAAAGGGCGCGAAGGGGTGGAACAGGTGCTGAGCGCGATCGACGCGATCAAAATCTGCGGGGGCCAAGTCAACGATTCTTGCGGCCTGCATATCAGCGTCGAGTGGAACGGGGACGCCGCCGCCTTGGCCCGCTTGATCAACCTGGTGGGAAACCACGAACGGGCCTTGTACGCCTCGACCGGAACCAAGAAACGCGAGCGGGCCAATTACACCAAGCGGATCAAACAATACGCCAACCCCGATACCGCGAAACAACGCTGCGAGCAAGACCGCTTTCACCTCTTGAACCTGACGCACCTCGCCCGCGGGCGGAACCGGATCGAGTTTCGGGTCTTCGCGGGGACGCTCAATAAGACCAAAGTCTTTGGCTATTTGATGCTCTGCCTGGGCTTGGTGGAACTGGCCTTGAATAGCAAACGCCGAGGCGATTGGGAATACACCAAAACGCCCGGCACCAAGAGTTGCTGGGACCGCCCCGGGGCCGGGGTGGGCGAAACCGAACTCAATCGCCTCTTCTATCGCTTGGCCTGGACCAAGGGGTGGTACAAGGGGGAACTTCGCCACAAGACCTGGGGCGAAGTCGCGGAGGGATACGACCTGCGACCGATCAAGACCAAGCTCCTCGAGCTGGCCAAACAATACGACACCCAAGCCTAATAGGAGAATCGATACCATGTGTGGACTCTTTGGATACATCACGAAAACCGGCGGCGGGCCCGACCTGGACCTGCTCCGCCGGATCGCCACCGAAACCGAGCAACGCGGCGATCATGCTTTTGGCCTCGCCTGGATCGACCAGGCGGGGCGGCTGCAAATGTTCAAACGGCCCGGGGCGGTGTCTGCCCGCCTCGGGGACCTCGACCGTTGCCGCCACGCCCAGGCGGTGATCGGTCATTGCCGCTGGGCAACCCATGGTTCGTACAGCGACAACGACAACAACCATCCCCACAGCGTCGGCCGCGGCTGGCTGGCCCACAATGGCGTCGTCCGCAACTACCGCGAACTGGCCCGCCAGTACGGCCTAGTGCGGCGTACGGCGTGCGATACCGAGTCCCTGGCTCTACTCATGGCCAAGTTGCCGGGGTCGCTCTTATCGCGGGCCACGCGGGCCGTGGTGGCGGTCGACGGGCCGCTCGCGATCCTGGGCCTGTGGGCCAACCCCCTGCGGCTGGTCATCGCCCGGCGAGGGAACCCACTCTGCTGTGGCGAGACCGACGACGGGGCTTACCTGGGGAGTCTGGCGGGAGAACTCCCCGGCCACTCACGCCCGTTTCGCGACGACCAAGCGGGGCTGATTACCTTTAATGAGGGGATCGAGTGCCAGTGGCAGGCGATCCCCCGCGCTCCGCTCACGCCGCTGTTTTGACTTTTCGCTTGGGGACCGCCTTGGTCTGGTTATTAGTCGATTGCCCGGAATTATCAGTCATAGGCACGGTTTTATTACCTAAACGCACAGCCTTATTCCCCGTGAACTTTTCCCAGCGCTCGACGATGACATCGCAGTAGAGCGGGTCGAGCTCCATCAGATGGGCCTTGCGCCCCGTCTGTTCGCAGGCGATGAGTGTCGATCCCGAGCCGCCAAAGAGATCCAGCACGTTCTCGCCGGGCTGGGAGGAGTACTCAATCGCGCGGGTGGCGAGCTCGACGGGTTTCTCGGTCAAGTGAACCATTTGCTGTTGCGGGACTTTTTTAACATCCCACACGTCGCGGACATTGTTGGGTCCAAAGAACCGATGCGCCGCCCCCATCCGCCAACCGTAGAAGCACCACTCGTGGGCGGTCATGAAATCCTTCCGTGTGAGGACCGGCTGATTCTTGACCCAGATAATTGCTTGTGAGAAATATAATTCCGCCGCCTTTAAAGCGCCGGGGTAATTCGCGCAGTTAGAGAATCCGCCCCAAATATAAAACCCATGGCCCGGCAACAGAACACGAGCGATATTGCCAAACCACGCTGCTAGCAAATCATCAAACGCCTGGTCAGACACAAAGTCGTTGGCGAGCGGCCGGTCTTTCGCCCGGAGCTTTTTATTGGTCGGCGGGGCCTTACCTTTGCGCGCGGCATCGAACGATTGATGATGCATTGCTTCAAACGAGGAGAGGCCCGCGGCTATGGCGTTGTTGGAACGCGGTTCCACCTTCACGTTGTAGGGGGGATCGGTGTTGGCCAGGTGAATCGGCTGCCCATCCAAGAGCCGGTCCAGGTCCGCGGGCTTACTGCTATCACCACAGAGCAGGCGATGGTTACCCAGGACGATCAAATCTCCGGGTTGGGTCGTCGCGGCGTCGGGCATCGCCGGGATATCGTCGGGATCCATCAGGCCGGGACGCACCCCCCCCTGAATAATTTTAGCCAGGTCGATCTGCGAAAAGCCCAAGAGGCCTAGATCGTAGTTGGCCTCCTTGAGAGCGGCGAGCTCGATCGGCAAGAGCTGGTAATCCCAGTCGGTCAGTTCCCCCGTGGCGTTGTCGGCGATCCGGTACGCCTGGATTTTTTCGGGACTCAGATCCTTAGCCACGTGGATCGGGACTTTTGTCAGCCCAAGTTTTTTCGCGGCTAAAAGCCGCACGTGCCCGACGATGATCACCAGCTCGGCATCCACGACGATCGGCTGCCGGAAGCCGAATTCCTTGAGTGATTTCGCCACGGCGGCGACGGCCACGTCGTCGATTTTACGCGGATTTTGGCCGTAAGGGCGCAAACGGTCCAGGGATACTAATTCAATTTCCATAAGGTCTCACTTCGCGGCTGTGGGCCACCGTGTGGCCCAGGAATGGGAGGGAAAATTCAGATTTTTTTCTCCGGCAACCAACTGTGTGCATATTTCCTGCTATTCCCG